>NZ_CM001466.1:3408367-3572183 GCF_000231055.2 Saccharomonospora azurea NA-128
GCCCGTGCCGGGGGCTCCCGGGGCCACGGGGTGTCCCGGTCGCTGCGGTGGACCCGCTGGCCGCCCTGCGGGGGGCGGGGGCCCTTGCGGTGGGCCCGGCGGACGTGGAGGAGTGCTGACGGACATCCGCTCGATCTCTTCCCCTTGTGCCTGCAACTGAGCTGACAGCCGATCCCGGCGAGTCGCACACTAACCGGAGTTGGTAGAAACCAACACCGAACGGTCCCCGTACGGCTATCCTGCGGAACCGTACCGCGAGTGGGAGAGCTGTAGGTCAAGAATGCCGTCAACACCGACAACAAAGTCGCAAGTCCAGGCCTACCAATTCGTGCTGCGCCGCATGCAGTCCGCCTTGGTGCGCAAGGACGCCGTGATGCTGCACGACCCGATGCGCACACACTCGCGTGCCACCATCGTGGGTGTCGTGCTGAGCTGCCTGGGGATGCTCGCCTTCATCATCGTCGGCTTCTTCAAGCCCGACCCGAAGGCGCCGGACTCAGGCATCGTCATCGGCGAACAGTCCGGGACCGTGTACGTGGTCGCCGGCGAGCCGAAAAAGCTGATTCCGACGTTCAACCTCGCCTCCGCGCGGCTGATCCTCATGGCGCAGAACCAAGGGGAAGAGCAGGGTAACGCACAGGGCGGCGGGGCAGTGCAGGCCGTGGCGCCGGAAGTGGTGTCCGACGAACACCTCAAGGACATCCCGAAGGGCCGACTCCAAGGCATTCCCGACGGCCCGGACCTGCTGCCTTCGGAAAGTCAGCTGATCTCGTCAAACTGGGGCGTGTGCGACCAGATCAAGGTGGACTCGTCGCTGAACGACCAGGTCGCGCGCGAGAAGGCCGTGACGGAGACGACGGTCATCGCCGGGCGTAAGGTCAGCGACCTCGGTACCGAGCTCGCCGAGAACCAAGCACTGCTGGTCAAGGCCGAGGATGGCAAGCACTACCTCGTGTACCGGCAGAAGACCGACGCCAACCAGCTGAACGCCAACACCGTGCGGGCAGAGGTCGACCTGAACAAGAGCGAGGTCACATCGGCGCTGCGCATCGACGACAACGATGAACGGGCGCGGCGCATCTCGACCGGGCTTCTCAACGCCATCCCGTCGGTCGGAAGTCTCGTCGCCCCGACGATCCCGCACGCGGGACAGCAGCCCAGCTTCAACGCCAACGGGCTCACGGTCGGTTCCGTCTTCAAGACGCAACTCACCGAGCGCACGGACTCCTACGTCGTGCTGCGGGAGGGCATCCAGCGAATCTCGTCGGCCGTGGCGGACATGATCCTCTACAGCGGAGGCAACAACGGCGGCACCGCAGAGACGGTGACTCCGGACGTGGTGCAGAGCATGCCGCAGATCAACCGTGGTGAGGCGGGGTACCTCCGGGATGTGGATCACTTCCCGGACACCATGCCCACCGTGCTCGACCAGTTGCAGCACCCCGTCGCCTGCCTGGGGTGGGACATCCGGGGCGAAGGCGAACAGCGCGACGCGTACACCTCGGTGTACATCTCGAGTGTTCTGCCGGTACCTGGCGCCGAGGAAGGCAACCCGCAGTACGTGAAGATCGCAACGCCGTCGCCGGACGGTATGAAGGTCGACAACTTCTACATGCCGCCCGGATACGCGGCAGCGGTCCAGACGGCCACGACGAAGGACACCTTCTACCGCGGCGGCATCCAGCTCATCTCCGACCGGGGAGTGCGCTACGGGGTTCCCAACAAGGAGATCGCTCAGGGACTCGGGTTGACGAAGCTCGAACCCGCCCCCGATGCGATCACCGAGCTCCTGCCGTCTGGGCCGTCATTGAACCCGCAGGACGCTCAGCGGACGTACGACACCGTGCCTGTCGAGGAGCAGTCTGTTCCGGTGATCCAGCCTGAAGGACAGGCGCAGGGCGGTAACTGACGCGGCGGGCAGTCACAAGCACACAAGCCGGGCGGTGGACTTCGAGAAGGTCCACCGCCCGGCTTCTTAGTGTGCGTGTGTGGGTGCGCGTGGCACGCGGCAGAAGTCCCGGTCGCGTTTCGCCCGCAGAACGTGGCTCGGTGAACACGGGTAAGATCCCGTCCCTTTCGTAAGACCGCAGGGACTCCCGTCACTGTGTTTCCGCGTTCTGCCCGCAGAACGCGGCAGTGCGAATTCTTCTCGGGTCGGCTGCCGCCGTTCTGTTGTGTGGTGGGCGCTGACTCGAAGGCGATGCGGCTGGAGCATCCTGGTTTGGTCTGTGCGTAAACAGCATTCAGCCCGCTAAACGCGGGCTTCGAGAGCAAGCACGTTCAGCGGGCTAAATGCGGGAAGTGTGTCAGGCGGGGAGTCAGGGGCGGGCGGGGTCTTCTTCGTTCTTGCGGTTGCGGCGAATGGTGTGGACCACGAAGAGCGTGATTCCCAGGGCGGCGAGTGCGCCACCCGATCCCACCAGCGCCACCACGATCGGTGTCCAGTTGCGGTTCGCGGCGGGTGGCATGTCCGAGGGCAGGACTTCAGCTTTCGCCGGCGGAATGTTCTCCTCGGCGGGCACCGTGGCCGTCAACGCTGCCATGGGATCGATGACGCCGTAGCCGACGAAGTTGTCCCGGCCGCCCTTCGCTGCGGGGTGCTGCGCCGTGAACTTGATCCGGTGCATGACTCCGTGGGCGTCGAGGTCCGGGTACTTCGCACGCACAAGAGCAGCCAGGCCTGCGACGTACGGTGCGGCGAAGCTGGTGCCCTTGATCTCCTGTGCCTCACCGCCGTCGATCATCATGTTGGCCAGGCCGTCCGAACCCTGCGCGGGGTCGAGGGAAATGATCCCGGTGCCCGGTGCGGCCACGCTGACCCACGGGCCGTGCATGCTGAATTCCGCGACTCCGCCGGTGTCGTCGATGCCCGCAACGGACAAGACGTCGTCGGCGAACCACGGCGGGGTCACGATCGTCGTCGGTTTCTCCGCCAGCGCCTGACTGTTCTGTTCGCAGTTCGTGTTGTCCGATACGTTGCCGGCCGCCGACACGACCACGGCGTCCTTGGTGTTGACCGCGTAGTCGATGGCGGCCTGCAGGGCCCGCTCGTCCGGCAACATCTCGCTACTGCCGGGACGGCAGTTGTTGATCGAGATATTGATGACCTGGGCTCCGGCGTCGGCCGCGTGCACGATTGCCTTCGCGAGCGTCCCGAGCGTTCCCGCTCCCTCACTGCCCTGGGTGCGACTGTCCTGGGACGGGCCTGGGTTGCTGGGTGCGCCTCCGCTGGCCGCGCCACCGTTGTCGGCCGAGTAGTTCTGGCTCGACTGCCTGATCGACAGGATCTGCACGTCAGGTGCGACGCCGATGAACCCGATGTGGTCCGGTGTGTCCGCAGCGATGATGCCCGCGACTTCGGTGCCGTGGCCGTCGCAGTCCTCGAGTCCCTTGTGCTCGCGTTTCACGTAGTCGGCGACGCCTTCGACGCCGTTCTTGAAGTACGCGTGCTTCCGGACTCCGGTGTCGATCACCGCCACCTTCACGGGCTTGCCGGTGTCGGTGGAGACGCCAACGGCACCCGTGGTGGAGCGCATGAGCGAGTGAACCTCGTCGATGCGCAGATAGCGCTGGCCCCACGGTGCGTTCTGGATCTCGTCGGTGTACTCGAGATCCTTCGTCACGCACTCGATCTTTTTCCCGTACTTCTTGTCCGGTTGACCGTCCGCCTGCGGCCGCGCGCTTGTGTCCACCGGCGGTGGCGCGGCGGCGTAGCTGCCGCTGTTGTCGGCGCCGGGCGTGTCCTCCTGCGCCAACGCGGGCACCGGTGCCAGTGCCGTCCCGGCCACGCCGATGGCGGCGGCGAGCGCCAATGCCCTGTGTTGTCTCATCGTCCGGGCCGAACGCACGCGAACCCCCTCGAAGTCGTGCCGCATGTGGACTGGGTCACCCGATGTCGAGGTGGCGCAGCGTGGAGTAGAGCCCCATCACGGCGAGGGCCAGGGGAAGCACCGACGCGATGCAGGCCGCCTCGAAGATCTCCACCGCGCGCCGCATCGGCGGGGTGAACCGCTGGTTGGGGAACACCACGCCCAGCACGAGGGCACCGGCGCCGAGCAGCATGATGGTGCCGAACACCCAGAGCAGGCGCCCCTGAGCGTCCTCCATCCACATCCAGCCGAGCACGATGCCCGCGGCGGAGAAGAGGCCGGTGGTGAGCAGTGCGACGGCCTGGCTGCCGTTGGCGTAGGTGCGAGCACGCAGGAGCAGCACGAGCGTCGCGATGACCGCCGTGAGGATGCCCCAGATGTCTCCCGACGTCGCGGTGAGCATCGCGGCGATGGCGGTGACCGACCCGCTGCCGACGAGCAGGCCCGTCATGTAGTTGTGCGCCGCGCTCGTCTTGCGCTCGATGGAGGAGTAGTCGGGGTAGCCCGTGTCCTCCTTGAGTTCCTCGGCGGTGTTGGGAATGTGGGGCAGCGGCAGCTTCGCGAGCCAGATGGTGGCCCTCGGGAGCATCGAGATGCCCGCGAGTGCGACGGCGGCGGTCCCCGCCGCGATGCCGGGTGCGGGGTGGGAGATCAGTGTGGCGACGAGGAAGGCGAGCACACCGAACACGCCTGCCGTGGCGGCGGCGATGAACACCGTGAGGCCGGCGCCCATCAAGAGGATGCAGGCGGCGGCGACCACCACCACGAGGGCGCTGGACAACAGGAGGTTGGCCCGGATCGTCGCGTCCGGAACGATGTAGAAGCCGCTGACGAACGCCAGAGGCAGACCACCGGCGGCGGCGATCACGACGCCGGTCGACTGGGCTTCGTAGGCCTTCACGAGAGTGGCGCCCACGGCCACGCAGGCGATCGCGGCGACACCGGCCGTGATCGCGATGGCCAGACCGTTGCCGCCGTAGAGCGGGCCCGCGAAGAACAACGCCAACGCGGCGGTGAACAGCGCCAGTCCGCCGGCGATGTGGCCGATCCGCTGGGCGGTTTCCTTGGTCCACGGGCGGAAGCTGTCGGGTTCGGCTTCGGCGATCGCGTCGACGACGTCGTCGTACAGCGGAGGCGGCGGGTTCTCGTTCCGTTTCCGGAGTTGGAGCAGTTCGCCGTCGACGATGCCGAGCGACGCGAGTGTCCGGCTCGGATCGAGGGGAGCATCGCCCAACTTGGCCAGTGCCCAGCCGCCGTGGCGGGCGCCGCCGTCGGGGCTCACCTCTTTCGCCATCTCCAGCAACATGGGCATGAGGTCGGCCACCGCCACGTCGGCCGGAAGCGCGACATCGATGCGGGTTCGCGGCGCGACCACCGTGACCCTGCTGAAAACTGTCGTGCCCGTTGCCACCTTTTCGCCCCCTACCTGGAGATTTCGCCGCAGGGTGTTTATACCGCGTCGCGGAAACAACCCGCCTGCGGGCCGGTAACCTTCCCGAACCGGCCCCATGGTGTCGTGATGCCGCCCTAGTATTAACGCACCCGGGCCACGTGTGGGGGCAGTTCCGGCGAAAGTGCCGGTGCGTGCTTTCCTCACGGGCCGTCAGTCGCCGAGTCGAAGAGGGGTCCTTTCGGTGAGCACGCTGCAGTTCAAGCGGTCGCCAAGGCTGGCTGCGCCCCGTCCACCGGGTGGCGAGGTGCACCTCGAGCCGCCACCCGAGGTCCCGAGGACGATCCCCGGCAACATCGTCATGAAGTTGATGCCGGTGGTCATGATCGTGGCCATGCTCGGCATGGTCGTCTTCATGTTCACCGCGAGTGAGCGGACACCGAGCCCGTTCATGCTGATGATGCCGCTGATGATGATGATGTCGATGGTCGGCATGTTCGCCGGCGGCGGCAAGGGCGGTCAGCAGAAGAAGGCCGAGATGAACGAGGACCGCAAGGACTATCTGCGGTACCTCGGGCAGATGCGGGATCGCGCCCGCGAAGCGATGATCGATCAGCGGGCGTCGCTGGAATGGGTCCATCCGGATCCGGACACGCTGTGGTCGATGGCGTCCACCCGGCGCATGTGGGAACGGCGCCAGAGCGACCAGGACTTCCTGCACCTCCGGGTGGGGCGGAGCTCCCACCGGCTGGCCACCCGCCTGGTGCCTCCGCAGACGGGCCCCGTCGACGAGCTGGAACCGATCGCGACGCTGGCGCTGCGCCGGTTCGTGCGCGCACACTCGATCGTCCCCGACCTGCCCACCCAGATCACGTTGCGCGGTTTCGCGGCCGTCGCCATGCAGGGCGACAAGACGCTCACGCGCGGTCTGACGAGAGCCATGCTCGCGCAGCTCGTGACCTTCCACAGCCCCGACGACGTGCTCATCGGCGTCGCCACCACGGGCCGGTCCAAGGAGGAGTGGGAGTGGGCCAAGTGGTTGCCCCACGTCCAGCACCCGAGCCTGTCCGACGGCATCGGCCAGCTGCGCATGATGAGCGGCTCGCTCGCTCAGATCGAGCACTGGCTCGACGAGGAGTTGCGTGACCGCCAGCGGTTCTCCCGCAACGCCACGCCCGCTCCGGACCAGCCGCATGTCGTGATCGTGCTCGACGACGCGGAGGTCACCGGCGAGGAGCAGATCCTCCTGGAGGAGGGGCTCGTCGGGGTCACGCTCATCGACCTGTCCGACTCGATCGGCAACCTCGCCGCTCGCCGAGGACTCCGCCTCGTCGTGGAGGAGGAACGTCTGGGTGCCCGCAGTGCCGGCGGCGTGGAGTGGTTCGGCCGTCCCGACACGCTGAGCGTCGTCGAACTGGAAGCCCTCGCTCGCAAGCTTTCGCCTTATCGCATGAGCACGGGTGCCGCGGAGGACAGCGAGGAGCAACCGCTGCTGTCGAACCCGTCGCTGCTCGAACTGCTGGGCATTCCCGGCGACCCGATGACGTTCGACGTGCAGCAGGCATGGCGGCCCCGGCCGATTCGCGACCGCTACCGCGTGCCGTTCGGCGTCGGCGAGTACGGCCAGCCGGTGGAGCTGGACATCAAGGAAGCGGCCATGGAGGGCATGGGCCCCCACGGTCTGTGCATCGGTGCGACCGGTTCCGGTAAGTCCGAGTTCCTCCGCACGCTCGTGCTCGGGATGTTGGCCACGCACTCGTCGACGACGCTGAACTTCGTGCTCGTCGACTTCAAGGGTGGTGCCACGTTCCTCGGTCTGGACAAGGCGCCGCACGTCTCCGCGGTGATCACCAACCTCGCCGACGAGGTCACCCTGGTCGACCGTATGAAGGACGCCCTCGCCGGCGAGATGAACCGGCGGCAGGAGGCGTTGAAGAACGGCGGCAACTTCAAGAACGTCTGGGAGTACGAGAAGGCGCGTGAGAACGGTGCCGACCTCGACCCGCTGCCGGCGTTGTTCATCGTCGTCGACGAGTTTTCCGAGCTGCTGGCGGCGAAGCCCGACTTCATCGACCTGTTCGTCGCCATCGGACGTCTGGGCCGGTCGCTGCAGATGCACATGCTCCTCGCCTCGCAGCGCCTCGAGGAAGGCAAGCTGCGCGGGCTGGACTCGCACCTGTCCTACCGCATCGGTCTGAAGACGTTCTCCGCCGCGGAGTCGCGGGCCGCGATCGGTGTGCCCGACGCGTTCGAACTGCCGTCCGTGCCCGGTGGTGGATACCTGAAGTACGACACCTCGACCCTCGTGCGGTTCAAGGCGTCGTACGTGTCCGGCCCCTACCGGCCCGCCGGCATCAAGACCGCTGCTCCCGGCGCGAAGGTCGTGCGCGCGGACAAGCGGCCGCAGCTGTTCGTCCCCGACTTCGTGGAGCTGCCGAAGGAACCGGAGCCGGAACCCGAGCCCGTCGAGCAGCCGCAGCAGCCGCAGTCCGAGGAAGCGGTCGAACCGAGCGAGCTCGACGTCATCGTCGGCAGGCTCGTCGGCCAGGGTCCGCCCGCCCACGAGGTGTGGCTGCCGCCGCTGAAGGAACCGAACTCGCTCGACACCCTGTTGCCGAACCTCAACCCCACCGAGGACCGGGGCCTGTCGCCGGTCGGGTTCTTCGGCAACGGTCGACTGCAGGTTCCGCTGGGCATCGTCGACCGGCCGTACGAGCAGCGTCGCGACCCGCTGTGGGCGGACTTCGCGGGCGGTGCCGGCCACGGTGTCATCGTGGGCGGTCCCCAGTCGGGCAAGTCCACGATGCTGCGTACGTTGATCATGTCGATGGCGTTGACCCACACGCCGGAGGAAGCGCAGTTCTACTGCATCGACCTCGGTGGTGGAACGCTCGCCGCGTTGAACGGCCTGCCGCACGTGGGTGGTGTCGCCGTCGCCCGGCGGGAGCCGGACAAGGCGCGCCGTATCGTCGCTGAGCTGACGACGTTGGTCAACGAACGGGAAGCGCGGTTCGGTGCGCTCGGCGTCGACTCGATGAACGACTTCCGTAACCGGAAGCGGCGCGGGGACATCACGGCCGAGCAGGACCCGTTCGGCGACGCGTTCCTCGTCGTCGACGGCTGGCGGGCACTGCGCGACGACTTCGACGAGCTGGAGCCGCAGATCACCAAGCTCGCCGTGCAGGGTCTGACCTACGGCGTGCACGTGATCATCTCGTCGAACCGCTGGGCCGACATCCGTCCCGCGATCAAGGACATGCTCGGCACGCGTTTCGAGCTGCGGCTCGGTGACCCGAGTGAGTCGGACATCGACCGCAGGGTGGCCGTCAACGTTCCCGCGGGGCGTCCCGGCCGGGGTCTCACGCGCGACAAGCTGCACTTCCTCAGCGGCCTTCCGAGGATCGACGGTTCCAGCAGCGACGTCGACATGGGTGACGGTGTGACGGACGCGGTGAAGAAGATCTCCGCCGCGTGGAAGGGGCGGCACGCGCCGCAGGTGCGGTTGCTGCCCGACGTCATGCCGTACGAGGAGCTGCTGCTCCAGGACAAGCACCGGGACAGCAAGCTCGTCCCGATCGGTGTCGACGAGGACGAACTCGCGCCGGTGTATCTCGACTTCAACGCCGACCCGCACTTCCTCGCTTACGCCGACGGCGAGTCGGGCAAGACGAACCTGCTGCGGCAGATCGTGCGGGGTATCACGGACCGGTACACCAAGAAGGAAGCGCTGATCATCCTGGTGGACTACCGGCGCACGATGCTGGGGTTCGTCGACGGCGACCAGCTGCTGGGCTATGCGGTGTCGGCGAACCAGCTCGACGGGATGATGAAGGAGGTCGCGCAGTCGATGGCCAAGCGGCTGCCCGGCCCCGACGTGACGCCGCAGCAGTTGAAGGACCGGTCGTGGTGGACCGGGCCGGAGCTGTTCGTCGTGGTCGACGACTACGATCTCGTGGCAACGTCGACGAACAACCCGCTGCGCCCGCTGGCGGAGTACCTGCCGCAGGCCAAGGACGTCGGCCTCCACGTCGTGGTGGCCCGCCGCACCGGTGGTGCGGCGCGTACCGGCATGGACCCGATCATCGGCAAGTTGAAGGAACTGGCCATGCCGGGTCTGGTGATGAACGGGTCGAAGGACGAGGGGCAGCTGCTCGGCAACGTCAAGGCCGGTCCGATGCCGCCGGGACGCGGGTACTTTGTCAGTCGGAAGGTGGGCAAGAAGCTCATGCAGGTGTCGTGGATCGCGCCGGAATGACGACGTTGACGTACGGTCGCCGTGTTCGGCGGCCGTACGTCTCTGCGTCGTTCTGACACGACTCTCGGCGGACGGACTTCGGGCAACTCGACGAGGTAGGGACCAGCGAGGCGGGAGCGGCTGTGACGCTGCGGGTGGCGGTGGACTTCGGGACATCGAGCACCTGTGTCGTCGCTTCGGTTAACGGTCGCGAACCTCAGGTCGTGGTCGTCGACAGCCAGCCGATCATGCCGTCCGCGGTGTACGCGGCGCCGGACGGCACGCTCTTCGTCGGGCAGGAGGCCGAGCGGCAGGCCGCCGTCGACCCTTCGCGTTTCGAACCGCATCCGAAGCGGCGCATCGACGAGGGGGAGTTGCTGCTCGGCGACAGAGTGCTGAGTGTCGTCGATGTCGTCCACGCCGTGTTGCGGCGCGCGGTGTCGGAGGCGCGGCGTCTCGCCGGCAACGTCGAGGTGTCGTTGCTGGTGCTGACGCATCCCGCCGAATGGGGTGCGCTGCGCACGCGCTTGTTGCGTCAGGCCGCGGGACGACTCGCCCACGAGGTGGCGTTGGTGCCCGAGCCGGTCGCGGCGGCGGTGTACCACGCGTCGACCTTCGCGCCGACCGAGGTGAATCAGGAGCGGACCGTCGAGTTCAGCGGCCACCCCGGCGACACGATGGCGGTGCTCGACCTGGGTGGCGGCACGGTCGACGTCAGCGTGGTGCGCCGCGCCCAGATGAACGGGCAGAACCGCTTCGAGGTGCTGGCGACCCGCGGCGACGGCACGTTCGGTGGCGCGGACATCGACCAGGCGCTGCTCGAGCACGTCGGTTCTCTCGTGTCCCAGGCCGACGTTGATGCCTGGGAGCAGCTGGTGCAGGGGCGCGAACTGGCGGACCGGCGACGTCGACGGGTGTTGCGCCAGGACGTCCGAGGCGCCAAGGAGACGTTGTCCCGCCACGCCTATACCGACGTGCCGATGCCGCCGCCGTTCGCGGACGCCCACGTGACGCGTGAGGACCTGGAACGGCTCGTGCGGACACCGCTGGGGCGGGCCGCCGAGCTGACGAAAGGCACGATCGAGGAAGCGGGGCTGCGTCCCCAGCAGTTGACGGCCATCTTCCTCGTCGGCGGGTCGAGCCGGATTCCGATGGTGTCGAGGCTCGTGCACGAGCGGACGGGAGTGGTCCCGACCACTCTCGATCAGCCGGAGACCGTCGTGGCCCGTGGTGCGCTGCGCGCGGTGCAGGTGCTGCCGGACCGCACGGGAGTGCTGCCGGGCACGATGGCTGCGCGATCGGCGGGTGCGAGGACGTCGCGTGGTGACCACCGCACCGAAGTGGTGGTGAAGCCGAGCATGCCGCCGCGTGCCACGATCCCGCCGCCCGGTCGACCGGTGATGTCGCCGCCGGGTGGACTTCGTGCCGCAGCCCCGCTCGCCTCGCCGGGAGGCGCCGCACCACTCGGGCCGCCGTCGGGCTCGGTGCCGTTCGCTCCGCCGTCACCGCCGCGTGGGCAGCCGTTGCCCGTGCAGTCCCCAGAGCAGCCGACGTCGCAGGCGGGTTCGCGACGGCGACGGCACCGAGTGATCATCGCGGCGATCGTGACCGTGGTGGCACTCGTGGCCACGGCGGTCGCACTGACTCTCGCGATTGCCGAGGGGGGTGACGAGCAGGGGGCGGAGGGGCGCACCTACGCGCAGTACTCGTACAAGTTCGTCGCCCCGTCGGACTGGACGCAGACCGCCGACAACGTCGAGGCCCGCCAGGTCGTGGTGAAGCCGCAGGAGGCGCAGAACGCCGCCGACGACGATCTCGTTGTGGTCCAGGAGATCGTCCTGCCGTACGACGGGGAGGCGCAACGACAGCGTTTAGCCCGCGAACTGCGGGAACTGACCGGTGCGACGCCCGACGTGTACTCCGACTTCTCGGAGCACTACGAGTACGCGGGCCGCGATGTCATCCACTACCAGGAGGACAAGCCGGCTGCCACGGTGCACTGGTACGTCCTCGCGCGCGGCACCGCCCAGGTGAGCGTCGGCTGTCAGGAGGCGCAGGCGCCGACGCGGGTCCGCACCGCGTGCGAACAGATCGTCCGGACCCTCGAATTCACCAACTGACACCGGCCCTCACCGCGTTTCGCAGGCAGAACGCGGTGTGCTGGCCCCCGGTTCCACGCTGGTTCCCGCTGTCGCGTTCACGCTCGCAACTACTTGACCACTTTGGGCGACAACGCGGAACCGGACATGGCACTGTCTCCGTCGTAGAGCCAGTACCAACGAAGTACGGCACCCACGAGCGAAGGGGGTAACACCCAAATGGCAGGCGGTTTTACCGGGACTCCGGAACAGTTCCAGCAGGCGTACCAGGACGTCGACCAGATCAAGGGGTCGATGGACCAGAACCTCAACCAGCTGCGCAACAACATCGAGGCGACGCAGGCCGGCTGGCAGGGTGCGGCGGCGAAGGCCTTCCAGAACGTGATGGCCGCCTTCGACGAGAAGACCCGCAAGCTGAACGAGGCGCTGGGCAACATCGGTGAGCTGCTCCAGCAGTCCGGTGTCAAGTACCAGCAGGCGGAAGAAGAGCAGAACTCCGCCATCAGCAACATCGGCAACGCGCTCGGCGGCCTCTGATTCACCGCCCCTCGGCCATCAACGAGCTTTCACTGATCGGGAGGAACAATGTCTGACGCCATCAAGGTCGATTACGCCACTATCCACACCGCTGCTGAGGACTGCCAGCGCACCGGGGGAGAGCTGGACGCTCTGTTCGAGGACCTCAAGTCCCGTCTGGCTCCGCTGGTCGACACCTGGAGCGGTGAGGCCATGGAGGCCTGGCAGCAGTGCCAGAACGAGTGGAACCAGTCGCTCGACGAGATGAAGCAGGTCCTGGCTCAGATCGCCACCGCCCTGCCGCAGATCGCCGACGGCTACCAGGCCACCGACAAGGGCATCCAGGGGATGTTCTGATCCGGACTCATGGCGAACCGGGCTCGCGGCTGCGGGCCCGGTTTTCTCGTTTCAGCGCCCCTGTGCGTGTCCGATGTGGAGACTCAGTGCGGGGCGCCCACTTCGTACTGGGGTTTGTCGTTGAGGACGCGGATGCTGACGGTTCTCGGCTTGCCGGCCACGTCGACCGTGCAGTCGAAGGTGTGTCCGGCGGCGATCCGCTGGTTCTCGGGACAATTGACGTTGCTGACGTCCTGCTCGCCGTAGCTGTCCTGGAGCACGGTGGCGACGCCTTCATGGAGTGACTCCTGGTCGAGCACATCGCCGGTGAAGACGCCGCTGAACCACGCCGCCGCGCCTCCGCCTGCCAGCACGACGAGTGCCACGGCCCCGATGATCCACGGCTTACGTGACTTGCTGCGGTTCGCGGGCGGCTCGGCGTCGAACGCTCCGAAACCGCCGTAGTCGGAGGAGAAGGATCCACCGAACGACGCAGGTTGTTGCGGTTGCGCGGGGTAGGCGTGTGGTTGTGGGGCGACGGGCTGGGGAGTCGGCCCGCTGTGAGGTCCCTGCTGACCCTGCGGCTGCCACCACTGGGGCGCGCCAGGCGGCTGTGTCATCTGCGTTCCTCGTGTACTCGTCCGGACCTGCGGGGTTGTTCACTCACGGCTGCTGGTGATCTCCGCCATCGCGTCGTAGAAGTCGTCGATCTCCTTGTCGGTGGTGAGTTCCGTCACCTTGTCGGAGGGCGGCACGTCCGGAACCTCGTGCTCGGTCGGTGGTTCGAGGACTTCGTAGTGCTGTTTGATCTCGACCTCGTTGCCGTTGTCGGACAGCAGGCCCTTCATCTCGATCTCCTTCAGATCGCCTTCCGGGCTGAGCACGATGCGGGTCTCGATCGTCTTGTCGAGAAGGGCGTCGGGGATCTCTTCGAGCAGCCAGTCGGGGAGGACGACGATGCGTTCCTCCAGGAAGATCCGCAGCGGCATGCCGATGGTGAGCTCGGTGCTGCCGTCGGCGAGGCTCTTCGCGGTCTTGTCCACCTCGTTGCTCTCCATGGACCGGTTGACCGCATGGAAGATCTTGCAGACGGTGAGGTAGCCGCCCCAGAAGCAGATGTCGAGCCCCTTGCCCCGGTAGGGCATCGACACCCACGGGGTCGGAGCGAGTGACTCGTAGTCGGGCCCGAGCAGCGTGTACTCGACGTCGCTACCCGCCGGCAGGAGGAAGTCGCGGTAGTCGGCGGAGTTCCGGTTGGAGTGGTTCTTGTAGAAACGCGTGGGGGGACTGCCGACCTGGATGGCCGTCACCGTGTTGTCGCTCTTGAGCTCACCGACGCGCATGAACGAGTGGAGCCGGCTCTTGCGCGGTTCGTTCTCGCCGAGGTCGTCGGTGAGGCGCTCGAGAGTCGAGGAGAACTTGACTCCGACGTACTTGGCGACGTCGTCACCGTCCGGAATCGGCTCGCCGACGCGTCCGGTCGCGCAACCGGCCGCCAGCAGTACGACGGCGCCCAGCGCGATGACTCTGCGCAGTCCTTGTCTCATTGTCGATCCCCCCGGGGTGTTGTGTCGCGCCCGCTGGCGGAAAGACTAGTATGTCGGAGGGCGCGGACCCCCCGGGTTCACCTGCCTCTCGGCGACCGGGTATCTTCACTTGTTGTTGTGCGCGCCCGAGCAGCACGCGCCAAGCCGCATTGACCCTGAAGCAACAGTTGACGACGAGGTAGACCCTTGCCCACGTACAGCCCTAAGCCCGGCGATGTCACTCGTGCCTGGCACGTGATCGACGCCGAGGATGTCGTGCTCGGCCGGCTGGCGACCGAGGTCGCTACGCTGCTGCGCGGCAAGCACAAGCCCACCTACGCCCCGCACGTGGACACCGGTGACTTCGTCATCATCGTCAATGCTGACAAGGTGGCGCTCACCGGGAACAAGCGCGACCAGAAGTTCGCGTACCGCCACAGCGGTTACCCCGGTGGCCTGAGCAAGCGCTCGTTCGGCGAGCTGCTCGACACCCGCCCGGAGCGACTGGTCGAGAAGGTCGTGAAGGGGATGCTGCCCAAGAACAAGCTGGGCCGTGCCCAGGCGAAGAAGCTCAAGGTCTACGCCGGGCCGGAGCACCCTCACGCCGCGCAGAAGCCCCAGCCGCACGAGATCACCAAGATCGCTCAGGTGACCCAGTGAGTGAGGAACAGTCTGTGACCAGCACCGAGACCGAGACCGCCGTCGACGCGGTCGTGACCAGCGAGACGCCCGCCGCCCCGAAGCCGTCTCGGGCTGCCGGTGGCACCGCGCAGACGGTCGGCCGTCGCAAGGAGGCGGTCGTTCGGGTGCGTCTGGTGCCCGGTAGCGGCGAGTTCAAGCTCAACGGCAAGAGCCTTGAGCAGTACTTCCCCAACAAGGTTCACCAGCAGCTGATCCGTGAGCCGCTGGTCACCGTCGAGAAGCCGGAGTCGTTCGATATCCACGCCAACCTCGACGGCGGCGGCATCTCGGGCCAGGCCGGTGCGCTGCGCCTCGCCATCGCGCGTGCGCTCGCCGAGATCGACGGCGACGACCGCCCCGCGCTGAAGAAGGCCGGCTTCCTCACCCGTGACGCTCGCTCGACCGAGCGTAAGAAGTACGGTCTGAAGAAGGCCCGCAAGGCGCCGCAGTACAGCAAGCGCTGATTCGTGCTTTCCCAAACGCCCATCCGTTCGCCGGGTGGGCGTTTGGCCTTTTCCGGGCCGGTGTGGTGTCGCTGCCGCCGGCCCTCGACGATGGTCGCCTCCGTCGTCTCACCGCGTTGTGTGGGGAGAACGCGGTCGAGTGGCTGATGGGGGCACAGGCGCGCATCGTGGAATCGCTAGGTTGTTCTGGTCGGTTCGCACGTGCTCGCGATGACGGAGGTCGACGAATAATGGCTCGCCTATTCGGCACAGACGGGGTTCGCGGCCTCGCCAACGACGAGCTCACCCCCGAGTTGGCGCTGGCGGTGGCCGCCAGTGCGGCGCGGGTGCTTTCCGCCCACGATCGGTCGCATCGGCCGGTGGCGGTGGTGGGGCGCGATCCGAGGGCGAGCGGCGAGATGCTGGAGGCCGCCGTCGTCGCCGGGTTGGCGTCGGCAGGGGCGGACGTGCTGCGCCTCGGGGTGTTGCCCACCCCGGCGGTCGCCCACCTCGTCACGGAGCTGTCCGCCGACCTCGGGGTTATGATCTCGGCGTCGCACAATCCCATGCCGGACAACGGCATCAAGCTGTTCGGCGATGGCGGCCACAAGCTTCCGGACGGCATCGAGGACGAGATCCAGCACGGTTTGAACGCGCCCGGTCCCCGGCCGACCGGTGCCCAGATCGGGCGGGTCACGGATGTCACCGACGCCGTCGACCGCTACGTCGCCCACCTGCTCGAAACCACGTCGACGTCGTTGGCGGGGCTTCGCATCGTGGTGGACTGCGCCAACGGTGCGGCGTCGGTGGCCGCGCCGGAGGCCTACCGGAAAGCGGGCGCGGAGGTCATCGCCCTGCACGCCGAACCGGATGGTGTGAACATCAACGACCGGTGCGGCTCCACACATCCCGACGTCCTGGCCGCGGCGGTGGTGGAACACGGTGCGGACCTCGGCATCGCGCACGACGGTGACGCCGACCGCTGCCTCGCCGTGGACGCCGACGGACAGCTCGTGGACGGCGACCAGATCATGGCGGTGCTCGCGGTCGCCATGGCCGAGGCGGGCGAGCTCGCCGACGACACGCTGGTGGCCACGGTGATGAGCAACCTGGGTCTGCACCTGGCGATGAAGGACCACGGCATCGCCGTGCGCACCACGGCGGTGGGCGACCGGTACGTGCTCGAGGAGCTCCGGGCCGGCGGCTTCTCGCTCGGCGGGGAGCAGTCGGGCCACGTGGTGTTGCCCGGCCATGCCACCACCGGCGACGGGCTGCTGACCGCGCTGCAGGTGATGAACCGCGTGGCGGCGACGGGAACGTCGCTGCGCGAGCTCGCGGCGGTGATGCGGAGGCTGCCTCAGGTGCTGGTCAACGTGCCGGTCACGGACAAGACCGCCGTGGCCGACGCCGCCGAGGTGAAGGACGCTGTCGCGGCGGTGACGGGGGAGTTGGGGGACGAGGGCAGGGTGCTGCTGCGGCCGTCCGGTACCGAACAGCTGGTGCGCGTGATGGTGGAAGCACCGAACGCCGACACCGCCCAAGCGGCGGCCGACCGCCTCGCCGGAGTGGTCGCCTCGGTGGGTTGAGGGCGAGTTCCGACGTCTCGGCCAGCCTGGAAAGCGCCAATCACCCCCGCGACGAGCTGATCAGTAGGTAACCTCTCCGTGTGTCTGTGAACGCCCCGCGTGGGCGGGTCGCAGCCGTAGGCAAGTCGTCGAGAGAGCGCGCGAGGGGGCACCGTGGCGGGCGGGCAGACCGTCGATCCGGGCAAGTTGAATGCGGCGGGCAAGGCTTACGAGCAGGTGGGCGAGGAACTGGTCGACGAGGCGAGCCGCATCGAGACGGGTGTGTCCAGCGCACAGTTCGGCAAGGCGTGGACTCATGCCGCCTCGCACTACGCCGATGCGATCAAGCTGTACAACGATCGCTTGAAGAGCCACGGGGAGAAGGCCGCGGACTTCGGTGATCGCCTCGGCAAGGCGGCGAAGTCCTACGAGGATGGCGAGGCTGTCAGCACCGACATGATCGCGTCGAAGCAGGTGTGACCATGTTGCATAACCCATTGATCCTGCAGGCGAACAAAGAACGCGCCAATGAAGAGTTCAGCTCCGACCAGCTGGACTACATGCGCTCGATGCTCGACAACCCGGATGTGTCCAAAGAGGTCAAGAACAACTTCCTCTACGCCCTGTCCAACGCCGGTCGACTGAGCGACGAAGAGATCGAACGCTATGCGCCTCAGGTCGGTGCCGACGCCTACGACGTCAAGTGGGGCGGCAGTGACATTGACGAGAACATGAGCAACGCTCGGACAGCGCTGAGCACCGCGCGATCCGAGACCCTCGACGCCGATGTTCGTCGTGCGTATGACGGTGTGAGTGCCGGCGGGTTCTCCACCTCGGACGAGATCATCGACCAGACCGAGGTCGTGATCCAGTGGTTCGAGCAGTTCTACGCACGCTACGAAGCTGCGCAGCAGATTATCGACACTCCCGTCGTCCCGGAGACGGAGAGCCGCGAGATGCCGACGGCGGATGTCAGTGCATTCACTGGGGACAGCGAGGAGTTCGGCACCGCCGAGTACACGCATTCCGGGATCGACCCGCAAAGTCTGCGGGCTGGCCTGGACGAGTTTCGCGGCATTGATTTCGCAGCCTTCCGAGCTGACGCGGAAATGTTGAGGTCGGCGGGGGCTGCGGTGGCTGACAAGGCTGAGGCTCTCGACACGGCCTGGAAGGGCACCGACGACTGGACAGGTGATGCCAAGGCCGCGGCCGAACAGGTCAACAAAACTCTTTCGGATGGCTCGGAGAGTTTGTCCGAGGCGTTGAGCAATGCCTCCGACGGACTCTCCGAGATGATGACGATCCAAGAGGACACGGTTGTCCACCTCTCGGAGCAACTTTTCAAGCTCTACGACACCGGCAAGATGGGTGGGCTGACCGTGGCCGATGTCGACGAGGCATTGGGTTCGGCATGGCTGGCATCGTCGATGCTCTCGTCATTGGGCGGCGGGGGCTTAGCCGAACTCATAGCGGACGTCTACACCGAAATGCAGGACACGGCGAAGGAAGTACTCACCGGGTTCTGTCAGACGTATCAGCAGCAGGCCAGCCAAGTGCATACGCAGGCCGCCACCCACGTCGAGAACATCAACAATACGTACGGCGTGATGGTGCAGGGACTCGGTCAAGCTCTTCAGACGGACCCGACTGCGGACATGGACATGGGCGGCGACGTCCAGAGCCCCCAGGGGCCCGACATGGGAGGCCCGGGTGAAGTGCCTGGTGGCGGCATGCCTGGTGGTGGCATGCCCGGGGGCGGGATGCCCGGTGGAGGAGCTCCGGGCGGCGGCGCCACCGCCCCGAGCGCGGAGGACCTCCTCGGTGAGCAGCCCGACGCGGCGACCAACCCTGTCACGGGCGAACCGCTCGACATCGATCCGGCGACGGGCAAGCCGTATCCCATCGATCCCGAGACCGGTGAGCCGATCACCGATGCAGAGGGGCCGGGTGCGCTGACGGTCGAGCAGGGCGACCAGAAGTTCACCATGACGGAGCCCGGCGAGGACGGGACGATGAGTATCACGGTCGAGGGTGGCGACGGTGAAATCGGTGAGTACCGGCTCGACTTCGGGACCGACGCCGAACTCGCCGAGGCACCGGGCAGCGGCGAGGGGGCCGAGGCGTTCGGCCCGCGAGGTTCCGGTGACGAGGCGCAGCAGGTGTACAGGCCCGGTTCCGACGGCAAGATCCACGTCAAGGACGGGGAACTCGAGATCACTGCTGAACAGCCGGAAGGCCCCGACGGTCCGACCGTGGTCACGGTCGACAACGGCAAGGGTGAACCCGTCACGTACACCCTTGGCACTGAACAGGGTGCTGAACAGGATGGCCGGGCGTCACTAGCAGACGATGGAGTGCGTGTGATGCCGGCTCACGCGGACCCTGACCAGGACCCCCGACACGCGGCTGAGGCACCGGCCGAGGCTGGTGGTGGGCAGGGCGGTGGCAGCCCGGCAAGCGCTCCTGCGGGGGCCGCAGCTCCCGCAGCGGCGGATGTTCCTGACGCGGGAGGCGCAGGCTGGGCCGCAGGTGAAGCCCCCTCGTTCGAGGCGAACGCCGAAGCAACTGAGGGAGGCGCCACCGCGGGTGACGGCGGATCCAGCGCCACGCACGCGGCTGCCGTCGGTGGGGGCGGAAGCGCCTTCGGCGGTGGCGGCGGTGGTGGCGACCTGTTCGGGCAGGACACGGACAGCTCAGACCAGTCGAGGCCATCCGGCGCCGGGCTGGGTGCGGCGCCAGGTGGTGAGGTCCCTGCAGCGGTGCCGCAGGGAAGCAGCGGTGCCGCCTCGAGCGGTGGTGGCATGGGCATGATGGGCGGCATGGGCGCCATGGGAGGCGGTGCCGGCGGTGGCCAGGGCGGCGATCAGGAACGGAGCTCGAACGCCTACCGCATCGACGGCAACATCTTCGATGTTCCAAGTGGAGCCGTCCGAGTCAGCGGAGTGCTCGGCGAAACCAACGAGGTACCGGTGCGATTCAGCCGCTGATGACAGACTCGGTGGAAGGCAGACTCAATGACGCGGAAAGTTGATTCGAAGCTCATCGAGCAGCTCCGGCAGAACCAAGCCGCGCTGAAAGCGCGATCAGCGGCGATCGCCGAGCACGGCAAGCAAGTCACCCAGAAGCTGGCCGCGAACACTCTCGAGAATCTTCAGTCGATGAGGAAACACGCGGCTGAAGCCAAGAAACGACAGGCTGAGCTCGACAAGCAGAAAGACGACGAAGCAGATCCCACGGCGAAGAATCAGTGGCTCCAGCGCCGCGAGGGAGGTGACGACACCTTCCAATTCGGCCAGCAAGACGATGACGAGGCCGCCGACGTCCCTGCAGCCAAGAGGGCGGAGGAAAACAAGCCTGTCGCACCTCCTGCTCCGCCCCCCGCGCCGGCGCCACAGACGCAGCAGTCAGCGGTGTCCGACCCGGCCCCGGCGGCTCGAGCCAAGCACCGGGCACCTCGTCCCGCGGACGACTTCGACGACGACGACTTCTCCAACAACAGCTGGTTGCAGTAGTCGCGGGGACGGGGCGGGTCAGACCTTGGCCGGGCTCGCCTCGTCCTGGTAGGTGATGCGAGCCGCTTTCAGGTCGCTGTCCAGGAGCTCGCGGTAGGTGTCGTCGCCGGCGAGTTCGGTCAGGAAGAAGGCCGTGAACAGGGCGCGCACGCGACGCTGGACGGTGTGCTGCGGCTTGCCCTGCAGGAGCAGCTGGCTCCAGTGCGTGCCTTCGGTCACGCCGAGGTGCGTCATCTTCGGGATCGTGCGGAGCTGCACGGGCCCCGCCCACGCCTTGCTGATGGCTTCGGCGTTGCCCGTCGCCGGTGCGAGGAGATCCTCCTCACCGGCGAGGTGCAGGCCGGGTGCGGTGATGCGCAGCGCGGCCGTGGTCGCCGGAGGCATGGTCTGGGCCGCACCGACCGTGGCGACCGCCGAGACCCGCCGGCGCGTGTCGTCGTCGGGGGCGGCGAGGACGGCTGCACCGCCGCCGATCGAGTGCCCGGCGAGGCCGAGCTTCGCCGGGTCGACGCTGATGCCGTCGGGGCCGAGCCGCAGGCTCGTGACCAGGTCGAGCGTCGTGCGCAAATCAGCGGCGAACAACCGGTGTGAGGGCAACACGCCCCGGTGAGTGGCCGGCGCGGCGGCAACGATTCCCCAGCTCGCGAGGTGCCGCAGCAAGCCGTGGTAGCGGCCGGGAGCTTGCAGCCAACCGTGCCCGAACGCGACCGCGGGAAGGTTGAGACCGGATCGGGGGGTAAACACGACTCCGGGGAGCCCGACGAGTGCGAGATCACCGCGCAGGACGTCGTGCGGTCCCGGGTGTGACAGCTGTTCGAGTAACCGCTTCGCCGTGCTCGTCATGGCAGGAGACTAGCCGACCTCCAGGCCCCGGAGCAGCGGCGCCCGCACCCGCGTTTCGCGGGCGAACTGCGGAATGGTGACCGCGTTCTGCCCGCGAAACGCGGTGGCGAACGCCACGTGATCGGCGCTGGTCGAGACCCCACTGACTGGGTCCGTGCCCGGGATGCGGCCGTTCGACGTGTCGTTACGCTGAGGGGCGTGTGTGGAATCGTGGGATATGTCGGGCACAGGCAGGCACTCGACGTGGTTCTCGGCGGCCTTCGCCGCATGGAGTACCGCGGGTACGACTCGGCGGGCGTCGCTGTGCTCACGGACGGCAAGGACCTGGTCGTCGAACGCAAAGCGGGCCGCCTCGCCAACCTCGAGGCCGCGCTCGACACCGTCGGCCGCGACGCCTTCGCCGGCACCGCCGGTATGGGCCACACCCGCTGGGCCACACACGGTGCTCCGGTCGACCGCAACTCCCACCCTCACCGCGACTCCACGGGCCGGGTCGCGGTCGTGCACAACGGCATCATCGAGAACTTCGCGGCGCTGCGGTCCGAGCTCGAGGACGCGGGCGTCGAGCTGACCAGCGACACCGACACCGAGACCACAGCACACCTCATCGCCCGCGCGTACGACCACGGCGACACCGCCGGCGACCTGCCCGCCAGCGTGCGCGCCGTCTGCCGCCGCCTCGAAGGGGCGTTCACCCTGGTCGTCACCCACGCCGACCAGCCCGACCTCGTGGTCGCGGCACGCCGCTCGTCACCGCTGGTGGTCGGTGTCGGTGACGGGGAGACGTTCGTCGCGTCCGACGTCGCGGCCTTCATCGAGCACACCCGCGAGGCCGTCGAACTCGGCCAGGACCAGCTCGTGGTGATCGACCGCGACGGCTACCGGGTCACGGACTTCCACGGGGAGCCCGCCGAGGGCAAACCGTTCACGGTCGACTGGGACCTCTCCGCCGCCGAGAAGGGCGGCCACGAGTACTTCATGCTCAAGGAGATCGAGGAGCAGCCGGACGCGCTCGCCAACACGTTGCGCGGGCACTTCGAGTCCGGGCGCATCGTGCTCGACGAGCAGCGCATGTCCGACCAGGATCTGCGGGACGTCGACAAGGTCTTCGTCGTCGCCTGCGGCTCCGCCTACCACTCCGGGCTCGTCGCCAAGTACGCCATCGAGCACTGGACCCGCCTCCCGGTGGAGGTCGAGCTGGCGAGTGAGTTCCGTTACCGCGACCCGGTGCTCGACCGGGACACGCTCGTGGTGGCCGTCTCGCAGTCCGGTGAGACCGCCGACACGTTGGAGGCGGTGCGCCACGCGAGGGAGCAGAAGGCCAGGGTGCTGGCGGTCTGCAACACCAACGGCGCCCAGATCCCGCGCGAGTCGGACGCGGTGCTCTACACGCACGCCGGGCCCGAGATCGGGGTCGCGTCCACGAAGGCGTTCCTCGCTCAGGTGGCGGCGAACTACCTCGTGGGTCTGGCACTCGCCCAGGCTCGGGGCACGAAGTACCCCGACGAGGTGGCGCGCGAGTTCGCCGAGCTCGAAGCGATGCCGTCGGCCGTCAAGTCTGTCCTGAGCACTGTGGACCAGGTCCGCGACCTGGGCAGGCGGATGTCGGACTCGCGGGCGGTGTTGTTCCTCGGCAGGCATGTCGGCTTCCCCGTCGCCCTGGAGGGCGCGCTGAAGCTGAAGGAACTCGCCTACATGCACGCGGAGGGATTCGCGGCGGGTGAGCTGAAGCACGGTCCGATCGCGCTGATCGAGGAAGGGCTGCCCGTGGTGGTGGTCATGCCGTCGCCGAAGGGACGTGCCGTGCTGCACGCCAAGATGGTGTCCAACATCAGCGAGATCCAGGCGCGGGGCGCGCGCACCATCGTGATCGCCGAGGAGGGCGACGAGCGGGTGAAGCCGTTCGCCGACGAGCTCGTCGAGGTGCCCGCCGTGCCGACGCTGCTGCAGCCGCTCGTCTCCACGGTTCCGCTGCAGGTGCTGGCCGCCGAGATCGCGCGGTCTCGCGGCTACGACGTCGACAAGCCGCGCAACCTCGCCAAGTCCGTCACCGTCGAGTAGCGCCACCGTGCGCGGCGTCTGGACCACGTCCCGGGTGCGGTCCGCGGAGGACAGGCTTCTCGCGCGCACACCGGAGGGCGCCCTCATGCGGAGGGCGGCGTACGGGGTGTCCGTGCGGGCGGCGGAACTGCTGACGGCACACACCGGCCGAGTCGCGGGCACGCGCGTGGTGTTGGTCGTGGGCGCGGGCAACAACGGTGGTGACGCGCTGTGGGCGGGCCACTTCCTGCGGCGGCGTGGGGTCGGGGTGACCGCGGTGTTGCTGCGCCCGGACAAGACCCACCCCGAGGGACTCGCCGTGTTGCGACGCGCGGGCGGGCGGGTGTGCACGGCTGAGGCAGCCGACCTCGAGAAGGCCGACCTGGTGATCGACGGTGTGGTGGGGCTCTCCGCCAGGGGACCGTTGCGACCGGACGCAGCCGCGCTGTTCGCGCAGGTCACCGCTCCCGTGCTCGCCGTGGACCTCCCGAGCGGCGTCGACCCCGACACGGGTGCGGTCACGGGACCCGCCGTGCGGGCGACGAGCACCGTGACGTTCGGTGCGCTCAAGCCCGTGCACGTGTTGAACCCGCAGTACTGCGGTGACACCGTGTTCGTCGACCTCGGACTGGGAGACGAGCTCGGCGATCCGGACCTGAGCCGGCTCGACGTCGCCGACGTCGCTGCGGCCTGGCCCCTGCCGAAGCCGCAGGACAACAAGTACACGCAGGGCGTCACCGGGGTGGCCGCCGGATCGTCGGCGTATCCGGGTGCGGCCGTGCTGGCGGCGGGTGCCGCCGTCCGCGCGAAGGCGGGCATGGTGCGTTACGCCGGCCACGCCGCCGACGTGGTCCGGCAACACTGGCCGGAGGTCGTGGCCACCGGCTCCATCACCGACGCGGGCCGGGTGCAGGCCTGGGTCGTCGGACCCGGTCTCGGCACCGGCCGGGAAGGGCGGGACGTCCTCGCGACCGCACTCGAGCAGGGTGTCCCCGTGTGCGCGGACGCCGACGCGATCACCATCGTCGCGGAACATCCCGAGGTGCTCGACGCCCGCGACCCCGACACGCCGCTGCTGCTCACCCCGCACGACGGGGAGTTCGAGCGCTTGACCGGTGCCACGCCGGGTGAGGACAGGGTGGCGGCCGTGCGCGAGGCCGCTCGCCGGTTCCGGGCAGTGATCCTGCTGAAGGGCCACTGCACCGTGATCGCGGACCCGCGCGGTCGAGTGCTGGTGAACCGCCCCCGGGGAGCGTGGCTCGCCACCGCGGGTTCCGGCGACGTGCTCTCGGGCCTGATCGGCGGGTTGCTCGCGGCAGGTCTCGACCCGTGGTGGGCCGCGGGGGTCGCCGCCGACGTGCACGCGCGAGCCGGTGAGCTCGCGGCGCGCGGGGCGCCGACGTCGGCGTCCGCTGTGTTGGCGGCCGTGCCGGACGCGATCAGGCAGGTTCTGTCGTTGGTGGAATGACGGGAATCGGCGTCGGCCGCTTCGCGACCCGGTGGTCGCCCGAGGAACGGCCGCGCACGCGACGGTAGACCCACGGCCCCACGAACCTCGCGAGCCAGCCCAGGTCGTCGGCGACTCTGCTTACTACGGTCCGGCGCTCGCCGGCGGGCAGCGGCCTCGACCAGCTGTCGTCGCTACCGGGAAGGCCGAGGGCTTGGGCGAAGGCCGCCGCGATGCGGGCGTGGCCCACCGGGTTCGCGTGGAGCCGGTCGGGGCACCACAGGCGCGAATCGGTGATCACCGAGTACCCGAAGGTGTCGACCAGTGCGACGCCGTGCCGAGCGGCGGACGTGCGGATGCTCGCGTTCAGGTCCAGCACCCGGTGCCGCAGGGGTCGCAGGATCGGGGTGAGCTGGGACAGGTCGGGGAATGTGAGCGTGGCCACCCGGGCTCCCGAGGCGGTGAGCTCGGCGAACATGTCGTCCAGGCACGCTCCGACCTCGGTGGCGCTGAACGAGGGGCGGACGAGGTCGTTCATGCCCGCCACCACGGTGACCAGGGCGGGACGGAGCGCGAGGGCGACGTCGAGCTGCTCGTCCCTCACCTGCCGGGCGAACCTGCCGCGCACCGCGAGGTTGGCGTAGTGCAGGTCCGGAGTGAGCCCGGCCAGCTGCTCGGCGAGGCGGTCGGCGAAGCCGCGCCAGCCGCCCGAGCCGTCGGGATCGCCGACGCCTTCGGTCTGGCTGTCCCCGATCGCGACGTATCCGGTCGGGCCCATGGCACCTCCGCGCGGTCGACAGGTGTGCTTCCGCAGCCGGCCGCCGCGACTATAACCGGCCGCAGGCGGCTCAGGACGGGGCCGCGGACCGCATTTCGCCCGCGAAACGCGGTCCGTGGTGCCGCGCCGGGCGCGTTTCGCGGGCAGAACGCTGTCGAGCGCGTGGGTGCGCGTTTCGCGGGCTAAACGCGGTTGGGGGTCCGCCGGGCCACGTTTCGCGGGCTGAACGCGGTTCCCGGCGCCCCTCGCGGACCGAAAGTCGTTTCGCACATGGACTGGGGAGCCGCGGGTTGTCAAGCTCTGTTCCATGACCAACAACGAGGTTTTGGTGGCGGGCGTCGACTCGTCCACGCAGTCGACGAAGGTGATGGTGTGCGACGCACGGACCGGCGCCGTGGTGCGCAGCGGTCGCGCCGAGCACCCGGACGCCACGGAGGTCGACCCGGCGGAGTGGTGGTCGGCGTTCACGTCGGCCACCGACGGGCTCCTGGACGGCGTGTCGGCCATCGGCGTCGCGGGGCAGCAGCACGGCATGGTCACCGTGGACGACCGTGACGCGATCGTGCGCCCGGCCCTGTTGTGGAACGACACCCGGTCGGCCGCCGCCGCCGCGGACCTGGTGGCCGAGCTGGGGGGACCGCAGGCGTGGGCGGAGGCGGTGGGTTTGGTGCCGGTCGCCAGCTTCACCGTCACCAAGCTGCGTTGGCTCGCGGAGCACGAGCCGGAGGCCGCAGACCGGGTGGCGAGGGTGATGCTGCCCCACGACTGGCTGACCTGGCGACTCACCGGCGGTGAGCCGAGCACCGACCGCGGTGACGCCTCGGGAACCGGGTACTTCTCCCCGGCCGACGACACCTACCGCAAGGATCTGCTCGCCCACGCGTTCGGCGGTCGCAGCCCCGAGCTGCCGCGCGTGCTCGACCCGGCTGCCGCGGCGGGACACACCCCGGACGGGATGCTCGTGTCCGCGGGCACCGGCGACAACATGGCCGCGGCACTGGCCCTGGGTGTCGGCGCGGGCGACGTGGTGGTCTCGCTCGGCACCAGCGGCACGGTGTTCGGGGTCAGTGAGACACCGGCGGCCGACCCGAGTGGCGCCGTCGCCGGGTTCGCCGACGCCACGGGGCGGTTTCTCCCGCTGGCCTGCACCCTCAACGCCGCCCGGGTGTTGACCTCCACCGCGGCGCTGCTCGGCGTCGACCTTGCGGAGTTCGACCGCCTCGCGTTGAGCGCCGCGCCCGGTGCGGGCGGTCTCACGTTCCTGCCGTACCTCGACGGCGAGCGCACACCCAACCTGCCCGAGGCCGCCGGCTCCCTCCTCGGACTGCGTCGCGACAGCATGACCCCGGAGAACGTGGCTCGCGCGGTGGTCGAGGGGATGCTGTGCGGGCTGGCCGTCGGGTTGGACGCGGTCCGCGGGTACGGCATCACGGTGCGCAGGGTGCTGCTCATCGGTGGGGCGGCGCAGTCGGCGAGCGTGCGTGCGATCGCACCCGTCGTGTTCGGGGTGCCGGTCGTGGTGCCGCAGCAGGGTGAGCACGTGGCGATCGGCGCGGCCCGCCAGGCCGCCTGGGCTCTCGCGGGGACGTCGGAACCGCCGAATTGGGACACCGATGTCGCCGCCCGGTTGCCGGAGCCGTCGGCCGGGGACGTCGACCAGGGTGAACACATCCGGCAGCGGCACATCGAGGCCCGGCGTCAGGTGCACGGTCTCTGAGCGTGTGGTGGGTACATTGACGGCAGGGACGGGGCGCTCACAGGCGCCCCGAGGTCGAGGAGAAGGGGCCTGATCATGTTGCGTGGGGTGACCCGGTGAGCACGGCGTCGTTGCCCCGTGCCGAGGTCGTGGTGGACCTCGGGGCCGTGCGGCACAACGTACGGCTCCTGTCGTCGCGAGCGGCGGCCTCCGGGGCGAGCACGATGGCTGTGGTCAAGGCCGACGCGTACGGTCACGGCGCCGTCGCCGTGGCGCGGGCGGCGCTCGAGGCGGGCGCCACGTGGCT
Source organism: Saccharomonospora azurea NA-128 (assembly GCF_000231055.2). Taxonomy (GTDB): domain Bacteria; phylum Actinomycetota; class Actinomycetes; order Mycobacteriales; family Pseudonocardiaceae; genus Saccharomonospora; species Saccharomonospora azurea. The sequence continues at coordinate 3,435,650 of NZ_CM001466.1, forward strand.
GGGTGTCGCGTCGCTGGACGAGGCGCTCGCGCTGCGGGAGGCCGGGTTCACCAGCCGCATGCTGTGCTGGCTGGAGACGCCGGACGTGGACTACACGGCCGCGGTCCGCCACGACGTCGACGTGTCGGTGAGCTCCGAGGCGGAGCTGGCGCGGGTCGCCGGCGCGGCCGCCGAGGTCGGTGGCCGCGCCAGGGTGCACTTGAAGATCGACACCGGCCTGTCGCGCAACGGGTGCCCCGCCGAGCTGTGGCCCAGCCTGGTGAAGGCCGCGGCGGCGGAGGGCGGCGTCGAGGTCGTCGGCATGTGGTCGCATCTCGCGTGCGCCGACGAGCCCGGTCATCCCGCCATCGACGCCCAGGCCGCGCGGTTCGCCGACGCCTACGACGTCGCGCGTGAAGCCGGGTTGTCGCCGCTTCGGCACCTGGCGAACTCGGCCGCCACGCTCACCCGCCCTGACCTGCACTTCGAGCTCGTCCGGCCGGGTATCGCGGTCTACGGTCTGAACCCGGTGCCGCAGCCGGAGGACCTCCGGCCCGCCATGACGTTCCGGTCGTGTGTCGTGATGACCAAGCGCATCAAGGCCGGCGACTCCGTGTCGTACGGCCAGACCTGGACCGCGAGCCGCGACACGACGCTCGCGCTGGTACCGGTCGGGTACGCCGACGGGGTCCCGCGCACGCTGTCCGGCCGGATGAGCGTGTGGCTGGACGGAGCGCGTCGACCGGTCGCCGGGCGGGTGTGCATGGACCAGCTCGTCGTCGACTGCGGTGACCACGAACCGGAACCGGGCGCCGAGGTCGTGCTGTTCGGCACGGGCGACGGGGGCACACCCACGGCCACCGAGTGGGCCGACACGATCGGCACCATCGACTACGAGATCGTCACCGGCATGTACCGGCCACGTGTACGTCGCCGTTACCTCGGGACGGAGCGGGACGGCACGTGACGTTCACGTCCGGCGACGAGGCGTCCGGCGTGCACCACTTGGCGGGGTCCCGCACCGACCGGACCTCCACGATCGCCGCCGACGACGGCGCCCCGCTGGCGGTGGAGGAGATCGAACCGGCGGGCGGGAAGGCCGACGTCACGGTGGTGGCGGTGCACGGGTTCGCGCTGTCCCGCCGCAGCTGGTTCCTCCAGCGACGCGGTTTCGAACGGGCGGCGTTGCCCGGCGTGAAGCACGTGTACTACGACCATCGTGGGCACGGGCAGTCCGCGCCGTCGGATGCGCGGCAGAGCACCATCGAACAGCTCGCCCTCGACCTGCACGCCGTGCTGCGGACGGTCGCGCCGGACACGCCCGTGGTGCTGTTGGGTCACTCCATGGGCGGCATGGTGATCATGGAGTTGGCGCAGACCCGTCCGGAGCTCTTCGCCGACCGGGTGCGCGGCGTCGGCCTGATCGCGACGGCCGCCGGAGAGGTGGGTGCGCAGGGGCTGCCGCGGTCGCTGCTGTCGAAGTACAACCCGCTGATGCGGGGAGTCGGTGAGCTCGCGGAGTGGCAGCCTGGTCTGGTCGAGTTCGTGCGCGCCGCCGGCGGGCAGCTCACCCGGGCAGCGGTGCGCAGGCTCGCGTTCGGCAGCCAGGACGTCCCCTCGGAGCTCGTCGACTTCCTCCTCGAGATACTGCAGGAGACGCCCGTGCGTCAGCTCGCGCACTTCGTCGACACGCTGGGCAGCCACAACCGGTACGCCGCGCTGGCCGGGTTGAAGCACACGGACGTGGTGGTGATGGGCGGTGTCGCCGACCGGTTGACGCCGTTCGTGCATGCCGAACGCATCGCCGCCGAGCTGCCGAAGGCGACGCTGGTGCGGGTGGAGGACGGCGGGCACATGCTGCCCCTGGAACACCACACGCTGGTGAACCACCACGTCGGCGAACTGGTGCGGCGAGCGCGGGCGGCGCAGTGACCGACGGGCAGGAGGGAATCCCGTGACGCAGGTGAGTGTGGAGCTGCCGACACCCGACGACGCCATGGAGTTCGGACGGGTGTTGGGCAGGCTGTTGCGGGCGGGTGACCTGGTGTTGCTGGCCGGTCCGCTCGGGGCGGGCAAGACCACGATGACCCGGGGCATCGCCGACGGCATGGGGGTGTCGGGCCGGGTCAGCTCGCCGACGTTCGTGCTCGCGCGTGTGCATCCGGCGAGGGAGGCGGGGGTGCCGCTCGTGCACGTCGACGCGTACCGGCTGGGCGGCGACCTGGCGCAGCTCGACGACCTGGACCTCGACACCGAGCTCGAACGGGCGGCGCTCGTGGTGGAGTGGGGCGAGGGCGTGGCCGAGCGGCTGGTCGAGGACGACTACCTGGTGGTGCGCCTCGACCGCCGTCCCGACGACGTGCGTGTGGTGGAGCTCGAACCCCATGGCGCGTGGGTGGCGCGCGTGTCCGAGGCGCGTTTAGCGGGCTGAACGCGGTTCGCGGGCGCAGTGTGAGGCCCGGCGGCCGCGTTTCGCGGGCAGAACGCGGTCACTGCGGCGCGCGCACGGCGTACTGGCCGAACGCCGGTTCGAGGGCGTCGAAGGCGATCTCCGCGTCGCGGGAGAGTTGTTCCGCGACGGCGTCGAGTTCGAGCCCGTCGAGGATCAGGCGCACGGTGTCGTCGAACAGCACGCGAAGCAGCGAGGTCAGCGTCGCGGCCACGACCTTGTGCAGGACGTCGTCCGGGGCCGCGTCCGTCTCCTCGGCGAGCGTGTCGCGCAGCGAGGCCTGCCGGTAGTCGTGGAAGTGGCGCAGCCGGGACACGAGCACGGGGCTGTCGGCGACCATCTGCGCGAACTCGCGACCGGCGAATCCGGCCATCGGGTCCCGCTCGGCCACTTGCGTCAGGTAGGCCGCTCGCACGGCGGCGAGTGCGCTCTCACCCGGTCGGCGGGCGCGCACGGCGTTGGCGGGCATGTCGGCGAACCGCTCGTTGAGTGCCCACGCGAGGTCTTCTTTGCGGGGGAAGTAGTTGGTGACCGTCATCTTGGAAACACCGGCGGCGTCGGCGATCTCGGCGATCGTGACGTTGTCGAAGCCGCGTTGCATGAAGAGGCGGCTCGCGTGCCGCGAGATGTTCTCCCTGGTCTGGCGCTTCTTCCGTTCCCGGAGACTCAGCTGTTCCGTGCCCATGCGGGGCAGTGTAACTGGACCCGGCCAAAAATTATGTTTGACCTAAAACTAGGTCGGGTCTAGTGTCGGTGCTCCGACAAGGAAGGCGGCTCGTGACACCTGATCCCACGACGATCCACCCGCTGCGCGAACACGAACGGGTGGTCTTTCTCAAGCCGTTGGTGACCGCTCCCCACATCGTGGTGGGCGAGTACACCTACTACGACGACCCGCACCACGCCACCGAGTTCGAGACCCGCAACGTCCTCTACGCGTACGGGCCGGAACGACTCGTCATCGGCAAGTACTGCGCGATCGCCTCGGGTGCGACGTTCCTGATGGCGGGAGCCGAACACCCCACGATGGGCGTGTCGACCTACCCGTTCACGATGTTCGGCGGGCAGTGGGCCGAGCGCACGCTCGACCTCGTCACCGGCATGCCCAGCAGGGGCGACACCGTGATCGGCAACGACGTCTGGATCGGCTACCGGGCCACGGTGCTGCCCGGCGTGCGGATCGGCGACGGCGCGATCATCGCGGCCGGCGCGATGGTGACGGCCGACGTGCCGCCCTACACGATCGTCGGCGGAAATCCCGCGAAGCCGATCCGTGCCCGCTTCGACGACGCCGACGTCGACGCACTCCTCCGTGCCGCCTGGTGGGACTGGCCGGTGGAGCTGGTCACCGAACACGCCCGTTCGATCATGGCGGGCACCCCGGCCGACATCGCGCGCATCGCAGCGGAACACGGATTGGAGCGCCCATGACGACACCCGCCATCACCGACCACTGGGTGGCCGGGGAGCGCGGCAGCGGAACCGGTCCGTACGGCGTGACCGTCGGCCCCGACGGCGCGGTGTGGTTCACCATGGCCCGCTCGGGGTGCGTCGGCCGGTGGGTTCCGGGTGAGGAACCGACGCTGCACCGCCTCGCTCCCGACTGCCAACCCACGGTGATCGTCACCGGTCCGGACGGCGCGCTGTGGTTCACCGAGACCCAGGGCCACCGCATCGGCCGCCTCACCACGGACGGCGAGCTCACCGAGTTCGCGACACCCACGGGCGAGTCCGGCCCGTACGGGCTCACGGTGGGTCCGGACGGTGCGATGTGGTTCACCGAACTGAACGCCGACCGGATCGGGCGGATCACGAGCACCGGGGAGATCACCGAGTACCCGCTGACACGCGCGGGCGCCTTCCCGTCGGCGATCGCCACGGGCGCCGACGACGCCCTGTGGTTCACGATGAACCAGGCGAACGCCGTGGGGCGCCTGGCGATGGACGGCACCGTGACGGTGTACGACCTGCCCACCGAGGCGGCGGGCCCGGTCGGACTCACCGCGGGAGACGACGGAGCGCTGTGGTTCGTGGAGATCATGGCCGGTCAACTCGGGCGCATCACCACGACGGGCGAGATCACCGAGTATCCCCTGCCCGACCGGAACGCGAAGCCCCACGCGATCACCGCCGGAGGTGACGGGAGGTGCTGGTTCACGGAGTGGGGTTCGGGCCGCGTCGGTTCGATCACGTCCGAGGGTGTCATCGACGTGTACGACCTGCCCGTCCCCGCGAGCGAACCGCACGGCATCGCCGTCGGCCCCGACGGGGTCGTCTGGGCCGCGTTGGAGGTGGGCGCGCTGGCGCGCATCGACACCCGGAGGCGAGACGGCTGACCAGCCGGAGGACATGCACCGACGACATCCTGGGGGTTCTGTGAGTGAGAAGGCTGTCGACGTCGAGGTCGAGTTCGACCGGCAGGTCGAGCGCCTCGTCGAGCTGGGCTATCCCGAACTGGCGGGCCGGCCGGCCGAACGCTTCGGCGAGTCGGTGGCGCCGCTGCGTGAGCTGGTGAGGTCGCGAACGATCGGCGAGCACGACCCGGAGAACGGGCGGGTGGGGTTCGCGCTCGTGGTGACCCGGCGGCTGGTGCCGATCGAGCAGGCGATGCAGCGGACGGCGCTGGTCGGGAGGAGTACGCCCGGGTTCGTCGACCGGTCCTTCGAGGAGGGTTCACTGGCGCGGTTCGTCGCACCGGAGGCGGTGCACGTGCCCGACGCGGACGCCTACCTGCTGTTCGACGTCGACCGGGGCGAGGAGTTCTGCGGCGCGGTCCCGGTCGACGCGATGGACGCGATCGCCGGGCGCGAGCGCACCGTACTGACCATCGAGGAGGGCATCGCGCTGCTCACGCTGTATCCGGAGGTGCTGGTGAAGAACAAGTGCTACATGCTGGGCGGCTCGCGCTGTGGCGACCGCCGGGTGCCCGCTCTCTGGATCAGCCGGAACGCGCCGAAGCTGGGGTGGTGCTGGGAACGCAACCCGCACACCTGGCTCGGGATGGCCTCCGCGGCGAGCCGGGTGGCGGCCGCCTGACCGCGTTTCGCGGGCAGAACGCGGTCGGGCTCGGCTGCGGTGGCGCGTTTCGCGGGCAAAATGCGGTCGGCGGGCGGTGGCGCGTTTCGCGGGCGGAACGCGATTCGCCTCGGCCGTGGGGCCACGTTCCGCGGGCGGACGGCGGTCGGCCCTCCGGCGCCGACCGCGTTTCGCGGGCAGAACGCGGTCGGCGGGCGGCCGGGCCGCCCCACCGGCGCTGGTCGTAGGCTCGAAGGGTGCTTGTACTCGCCATCGACACCGCCACGCCCGCCGTGACGGCCGGTGTCGTCGATCTGGGGGAACAGTCGGCCACCGTGCTCGCCGAGTGCGTCACCCACGACGCCCGCGCCCACGGCGAGCTGCTGACCCCGCACGTGCTGGAGGCCGTCGGCGCCGCCGGAACGACGCTGCACGACCTCGACGCCGTGGTGTGCGGGGTGGGGCCGGGCCCGTTCACCGGGTTGCGGGCGGGCATCGTCACGGCGGCCGCGCTGGGTGACAGCCTCGGCATCCCCGCGTACCCGGTGTGCAGTCTCGACGCCATCGCCGCCGACGTGGTGCGTGACGCCGACGCGCCCGAGCCGTTCGCGGTGGTCACCGACGCCCGGCGGCGTGAGGTGTACTGGGCCGCCTACGACGCCGACGGCACCCGCACGAGCGGGCCCGAGGTGTCGAAGCCGGCCGACCTCGACGAGGCCCTTCGCCGCGTCGAGCACGCCCACCCCACCCCGGCCGGCCTGGCCCGGGTGGCTGCGAACGCGGTGGTGTCCGGGGCCGAGCCGGATCCGCTCACTCCGCTCTACCTGCGCCGTCCCGACGCCACGTTGCCGGGCGCGCGGAAGCGGGTGACGACGCCGTGAGGCTCGAACCGCTGCGTCGTCGCCACATCCGCGCGTGTGTGGAGATCGAGCGACTCCTGTTCTCCGGCGACGGCCCGTGGAGTGCGGCGGCGTTCCACGCCGAGCTCGACGCGGGCGGGTACTACCTGGCCGCGTTGGACGACGAGGACGACCGCCTGCTGGGCTATGCGGGGTTGGCCGTGGTCGGCAGGCCGGGCGACTGGGAGACGGGCCTGCACACCATCGCCGTCCACCCGGATCACCAGGGCAAGGGGATCGGGACCGCGTTGCTGCGCGCCCTGCTCGTTCGCGCGGACGAGTTGAGCGCGGCGGTGGTGCTGGAGGTTCGCACCGACAACGACACCGCGATCGCGCTGTACGAGCGGTACGGGTTCGAGCGGGTCGGGCTGCGCAAGCGGTACTACCAGCCGTCGGGTGCCGACGCGTACACGATGGTGCGACCGGCGCGTCGCACGCAGGAGGTGGCAGGCTGATGCCCAGGATCGTGATGGGCGTGGAGAGCTCGTGCGACGAGACGGGCGTCGGGCTGGTGCGCCTGCACGACGACGGCACCGTCGAGTTGCTCGCCGACGAGGTCGCCAGCAGCGTGGAGCTGCACGCGCGCTTCGGCGGTGTGGTGCCCGAGGTGGCGAGTCGCGCTCACCTGGAGGCCATGGTTCCCACGGTGCGCAGGGCGTTCGACACCGCGGGCCTGGCGATGTCCGATGTGGACGCCATTGCCGTGACGGCGGGGCCGGGGCTGGCCGGTGCGCTGCTGGTGGGCGTGTCGGCGGCGAAGGCCTACGCCGCCGCGCTGGACGTCCCGCTGTACGGCGTGAACCACCTCGCGGGACACATCGCCGTCGACACCCTGCAGCACGGTCCGCTGCCCACTCCGTCGCTGGCGCTGCTGGTCTCGGGCGGACACACCCAGCTGCTGCGGGTCGACGACATCGCGGGCAAGATCACCGAGGTCGGCTCCACGGTGGACGACGCGGCGGGGGAGGCCTACGACAAGGTCGCCCGCGTGCTCGACCTCCCGTACCCGGGTGGCCCGCCGATCGACAAGGCGGCCCGCGAGGGCGACCCGACGGCGATCGCGTTCCCCCGGGGTATGACGGGCCCGCGCGACCCGGCGTTCGACTTCTCGTTCTCGGGGTTGAAGACGGCGGTGGCCCGGTGGGTCGAGGCGGCGGAGGCGCGCGGTGAGGAGGTCCCCGTGGCCGATGTCGCCGCGTCGTTCCAGGAGGCGGTGGCCGACGTGTTGACCGCCAAGGCCGTCAGGGCGGCCACCGAGTCCGGTATCGGCACGCTGGTGATCTCGGGTGGGGTGGCCGCGAACTCGCGGCTCGGGGCGCTGGCGGCCGAGCGGTGTGCCGAGGCGGGCATCGAGCTGCGCGTCCCGAGGCCGAGGTTGTGCACGGACAACGGCGCGATGATCGCCGCGCTCGGCGCTCACCTCGTGGCGGCCGGTGTCGCGCCGAGTCCGCTCGATCTGTCGGCGAACCCGGCGCTGCCGGTCAGCACCGTCTGCCTGTGACCGGCCGAACCGGACTCAGCGCGGGGTGACCTCGCTGAGTCCGGGATGCCGGTCGGCGACGACGAACGACGCCCGTGTCCGCACGGGCGCGCCCGGCCGGGTGACGTGGTCGACGACCCGGAAGTCCGCCCGCAGCTCGTCGCGCGTGAGCCGGGTGCGGACGTAGCCGCGTTGGTTGTTGCGGAACTTGATGTGCGGGTTGCGCTGCAGGTCCGGGTGTTCGGCGGGGTCGGAGTCGGCGCCGTCGCCACCCGAGGTGACGGAGCTGGTGACCAGCTCGGTGCCGATCACGGGACTGTCGGGGTCGGCGTAGTCGGCTTTCAGCTCGTTCGCCCAGTGCGTGTGCACGTCGCCGGTGAGCACCACGGGGTTGCGCACGCCCGCGGCCACCCAGCCTTCCGCGATGCGCTCCTGCGAGCCCTGGTAGCCGTCCCAGGCGTCCATGCTGACCGCGCCCGTGTCGTTGACCCGGCGCGCGAAGAACACCTGCTGGCCGAGCACGTCCCAGCGGGCCCGGGACCGTCGGAACTGGCCGAGCAGCCACCGTTCCTGCTCGTCGCCGGTGAGCGAGCGGGCGGGGTCCACGGCGTCCTCGCAGACCTTCCAGCCGTCGTCGCACGCCTGGTCGTCGCGGTACTGGCGGGTGTCGAGCATGTGGAAGTTCGCCAACGCTCCCCAGGACACGGTGCGGTAGAGCTGGATGTGCGATCCGCTGGGGCGGTTGCGGCGGCGCAGCGGCATGTTCTCGTAGTACGCGCGGAACGCGTTCGCCCGCCGTTGCAGGAAGTTCGGCTGCGGGATCTCGGGCTTCTCGTGGACGTCGGCGGCCCAGTTGTTGTCGACCTCGTGGTCGTCGGGCACCACGAGCCACGGTGCCACCGCGTGGGCGGCCTGCAGGTCGGTGTCGGTGCGGTACTGCGCGTAGCGCTGCCGGTAGTTCGCGAGCGTCTCGGTCTCCGGGCCGCGGTGGTCGCGGACGTTGCCGTCGGGCGAGACGTAGGAGTCCGGCCGGTACTCGTAGACGTAGTCGCCGAGGTGCAGCACCAGGTCGGGCTCGTCCTCGGCCAGGCGCCGGTAGGCGGTGAAGTACCCGTGCTCGTACTGCGAGCAGGAGGCGAACGCCATCGCGAGGCCCGCGCCGAGCACACCGGGGGCGGGGGCGGTGCGGGTGCGTCCGACCGGGGAGAGGAACCGGCCGCACCGGAAGCGGTAGAAGTACTCCCGTCCCGGCGCCAGCCCCGCGACCTCCGCGTGGACCGCGTACCCGGCGTCGGCGTTCGTCGTCTCGTGGCCACGCCGGACGACGTGGCGGAACCGCTCGTCGCGGGCGAGTTCCCACTGCACGGTGACGGTGCGCCGGCTCATGCCGCCGAGTCCGTCGTCGGCGAGAGGGTCCGGGGCGAGGCGGGTCCACAGCACGACGCTGTGCTGGTCCGGTTCCCCGGACGCGACCCCGAGGGTGAACACCTCGCCGCGCAGTGGTGCGCCCGCGCCCTGTGCGGCAGCGGCGCGGGCGGAGGGTCCGAGGGCGCCGAGGGAGCCCGCGGCAGTGAGCGCCGTGGCGCCCAGGGCGGCTCCGCCGAGCAGCACCTGCCTGCGGCTCGGCACGATCGGTGACGGATGCTTCTCACCGTAAGCGGGCATGGATCGTCTCCCAACGTGGTCTCGATCAGCCGGAACGCACACAGCCTGTCGACGTGTGGTGACCGAATGGTCCCGCGCGAGTGAGCGGGAAGTGAATACTGCGTTCGCGGGAGGTGCAGCGCCGCCGGGTGCGGAACGGGGACGTCGACCACGGTGTCGTCGCCGGTGTCGCCGGTACCGCGCTGACCAGGGAGGAGGACGTCACCCCACCCTGGTTGCGCGGCTAGCACTCCGATGGCTAGAGTGCTAATTGCACGGCACCGCACACGCCCCGGCACCCGCGACGGCGGGGTGGTAGGAGCCGTACCCAACTAGGTACCTGCCAACGCTTTGGAAGACCCGTGGAGGTCACACCGGTGAGCGTGAACATCAAGCCGCTCGAGGACAAGATCGTTGTCCAGACGAGCGAGGCCGAGGAGACGACGGCTTCCGGCCTCGTCATTCCCGACACCGCTAAGGAGAAGCCCCAGGAGGGCAAGGTCCTGGCCGTGGGCCCGGGCCGCGTCGACGACAAGGGCAACCGCATCCCCGTGGATGTCAAGGAAGGCGACGTCGTCATCTACTCCAAGTACGGCGGCACCGAGGTCAAGTACAACGGCGAGGAGTACTTGATCCTGTCCGCTCGCGACGTGCTGGCCGTCATCAACTGACGACCGCCTCGCGTCGAAACGCCCCGGGCCCCCGCACACGCCGGGGTACCGGGGCGTTTCGCCTTTCTCTAGAGAGGTTTCCCCATGCCTAAGCAGATCAACTTCGACGAGGACGCTCGTCGGGCGCTCGAACGCGGGGTGAACAAGCTCGCCGACGCCGTCAAGGTGACCCTCGGCCCGAGTGGCCGTCACGTCGTGCTGGACAAGAAGTTCGGCGGCCCCACCGTCACCCTCGACGGTGTCACCGTGGCGCGTGAGATCGAGCTCGACGACCCGTTCGAGAACCTCGGCGCACAGCTGGCGAAGAACGTCGCCACCAAGACCAACGACGTGGTCGGCGACGGCACCACGACGTCGACGGTGCTCGCGCAGGCGCTGGTGAACGTCGGCCTGCGCAACGTGGCCGCCGGCGCCAATCCCGCCGCGCTCGGCCGGGGTATCGAGGCCGCGGCCGAGAAGGTCGTGGAGCTGCTGAAGTCCAAGGCCACCCCGGTCAAGGGACGCGACAACATCGCGCAGGTCGGCACGGTCACCTCCCGCGACGCCAACATCGGTGCGTTGCTGGGTGAGGCCGTCGAGAAGGTCGGCGAGGACGGCGTCATCACGGTGGAGGAGTCGTCGACACTCGCCACCGAGCTCGACATCACCGAGGGCGTCCAGTTCGACAAGGGCTACCTGTCGGCCCACTTCGCCACCAACCCCGAGGAGCAGCGCGCGATCCTCGAGGACGCTTTCGTGCTGCTCCACCGCGAGAAGATCTCGGCGCTGGCCGACCTGCTCCCGTTGCTGGAGAAGGTCGCCGAGGCCAAGAAGCCGCTGCTGATCATCGCGGAGGACGTCGAGGGCGAGGCCCTGTCCACCCTGGTGGTCAACTCGGTGCGCAAGACGATCAGCGCCGTGGCCGTCAAGGCGCCGTTCTTCGGCGACCGCCGCAAGGCGTTCCTGGACGACCTGGCCGTGGTGACGGGCGCCCAGGTGATCTCCAGCGAGGTCGGCCTGAAGCTGTCCGAGGTCGGGACCGAGGTGCTGGGCAAGGCCCGCCGCATCGAGGTCACCAAGGACACCACCACGATCGTGGACGGCGCGGGCACGAAGGACGACCTTCAGGCCCGCATCGCGCAGATCCGCAAGGAGATCGAGACCACCGACTCCGACTGGGACCGCGAGAAGCTCCAGGAGCGCCTCGCCAAGCTCGGCGGCGGTGTCGCGGTCATCAAGGTGGGCGCGGCGACCGAGACGGAGCTGAGCGAGCGCAAGCACCGCATCGAGGACGCGGTGGCCTCCACCAAGGCCGCGGTCGAGGAGGGCATCGTGCCCGGCGGTGGCTCGGCTCTCGCGCACATCGCGAAGGAGCTCGACGACCTTGGCCTGACCGGGGACGAGGCGCTCGGCGTCAAGATCGTGCGCGAGTCCTTGACGGCACCGCTGTACTGGATCGCCAGCAACGCGGGCCACGAGGGCGCCGTCATCGTGTCCAAGGTGAGCGAGCAGAAGTGGGGCGAGGGGCTCAACGCCGCCACGGGCGAGCTGACCGACCTGCTCGCCGCGGGCATCATCGACCCGGTCAAGGTCACTCGCTCGGCGGTGTCCAACGCGGCGTCGATCGCCCGGCTCGTGCTCACCACCGAGAGCTCGGTGGTGGAGAAGCCTGAGGAGGACGACGACGCGGCCGGTCACGGCCACGCTCACTGATCACCCGGCGAGCGTAGAGAGACGACGAACGGGCGGCACTCGCGGTGAGTGCCGCCCGTTCGTGTGTCCGCCCGGGTCACTCGCCCAGCTTCCCGGACGGAGTTCGGTGCGGGAGGGGAACGTCCCGCGAGTGCCGATCAGCGTGCGGTCAACGTGAGTGACCGCTTCTGCGACCGGATGATGGCGTCTCGTTCGGACTCGGACAGTCCACCCCAGATGCCGTACGGTTCGTGGACGGCGAGTGCGTGCTCCCGGCACAGCTGGAGTACCGGGCAGGTGTGGCAAATCGCCTTCGCCCGGGCCTCCCTTCGCGCTCGTGCCGGCCCCCGCTCCCCGTCAGGGTGAAAGAACGAGCCGCTGTCCATCCCCCGGCAAGCTCCCTCCAGTTGCCAGTCCCAAACATCCGCGTTCGGGCCAGGGAGTCTGCGCGTGTCTGCCATTTTCGTGACCGCCTCCGATATCCGGCACCACGCGGCCGGATTGTGCAGTTGTCGTAGTGCGACTACTCCATTTGGTGCAACGGCCGTAACGCTAGAAGCCCATCCGGCGAATGTTCAAGGCCTGTCAGTGGAATCAGCCGATAGGCGTGTCCGTCTACTGTGATCGGTGACACGGCGCCCAAAAATGGTGCAATCGTTTCACTCGGGCGAGTTTCACCAGGTGATCCAGTTGTATTTCGAGGATGAAAAGGGCCCTACCCGCTGTGCTGTCGTGCACTCGTCCGGGTCACGATGAGGGCATGCCGATCGTCGAAAAAGTGCTGCGAACCGCCGCGTTCGGTGGAAGCGCCTCCGTGCCGGAGGGGGGCCAGGAGTCGGATGAGCCTCCGGGAGCCCTTCGGCGGTCCCCGTCGTCCGCGCACGCCCCGCAGGTGCGGCAGTGGCTGGAGGCGGTGGTGCACGGCGCGTGCGGTCGGTATGCCGCGGCGGCGGCGCTGCTGGAGCCGTTGACCCGCCACCGTGTCGCGGTGGTGGCCTCGCTGGCGGCGTCGGCCCTCGCGTCGCACCGGCGGCAGCTCGGTGGGCATGCCGCCGCCCTGCGGCTCGACGGTCTGGCCCTGCGCAGGGCGATCGAGGCCGGCGAGGTCCGGGAGGCGGGCGGGGCGGCCTCAGCAGGGTGGGAGCGTGACGATCCGGATGGCCTGGACGTTTCCGGCGCACTCGCCGACGCCTTGATCGGGCTGGCCGCCGACCATCTCGGACTGGGCCGGCTGGTCGAGGCGGAGGTGCTCTTGAGGAGAGCCGCCGCGGTGGTGGCCGTCGGTGGGGGCTGGCGTGCCGAGGTGCGACTCGGGTGGGTGCGCGCGGAGCTGTCCCTCGCGTCCGGGCGGCCGTCCGACAGCGTTTCGCCCGCGGAACGCGCTCTGGCTGCCTCGCGGGAAAAACGGGCGGGCCGGCACGCCGCCAAGTCGGGTCTGATCCTCGGGGCGGCGTTGGCGGCTCGTCGCGAAACGGGGGACGGCGAGCGCGCGCGGGAGCTCGTGGAATCGGCATTGGCGTCGGCCGAGCAAAACGGATGGCGGTCACTGGTGTGGCCCGCTCACGCACTTCTTGCCGATCTCGAAACGGAACACGAACAGGCAGTTTGGAACCGCTCCAAAACTACTGATGAGTTGAACGCGTTGCTCGCGTCCACCGATCCGGTGGGACGGCGGTTGGCCCTCGACTCGCCATGGGTGCCGATCTAGGCCGTTTCCTGGGCGAGAGGGGCCATGCCGACATCTGGGCGAAGATTTCTCCAAAAAAAGCCACCGGATCGTGTCAAGGTGACACCTAAAGCGTCCGATAGGGGAAGAGGAATGTCACCCGGCTGCAGGAAGGAACCCCTGTGACGACGGTCTTGATCTGCGACGACCGACGCAGTGTCCGCGAAGGACTCACGCGCGTGATGTCCGCTGTTCCCGGCGTCAGTCGCATCGACTGCGTAGCGCACGGTGACGAGTTGCTCGCCCGGTACTCCCGCCAGCCCGTCGACGTCGTGCTCGTGGGCACGCAGCGTGCTGTGCCGACCGGTGTCGAGGCCACCCGCCGGTTGGTCTCCGCCAACCCGCAGGCGAACGTCATCGTGTTCGGCGCCCCCGACGACGCCGGCAGCATCGCTGCCGCCATCGCCGGCGGTGCTCGCGGCTACCTGAGGTGGGACGCTTCCCGTCCCGAGCTCGTCGCCGCGCTCGCTCACACGCTCGCCAGCACGTCCGTGCCCGCGCCCCGTCAGCCCTCCGACCCTGGCGTCCAGCTCACCGAGCGCGAGCTGCAGGTGCTGCGTGGGATGAGCCAGGGCAAGAGCAACGGGCAGATCGGTCGCGAGCTCTACCTGTCCGAAGACACCGTGAAGACCCACGCCCGCCGTTTGTTCCGCAAGCTCGGCGTGCGCGACCGTGCTCAGGCCGTCGCGCACGGCTTCCGACGCGGTCTCGTCTCCTGAATGGGTCGGTGTCGCCAACTCCGCAGTGTCCCTGATCCCCCCGCACACGCCACGCCGGCACGCCGGTGTGGCGTGTCACGTTGTGGGGACGACCCGTGCTCGGAAAGCCGATGATCGTCGACATGTCGACCACTGAGGTGCGGTCCGTCGTCGCTGGTCGCGTCGTGCGGGAAACCCGACACCGACCGTCGACGATATCGAGCGGTCCCGGCAGGTACGGTAGGTGTCACCGGCGTGGTGGCGACGGTTTCGACAGCCGCACGCCGTTGTTTATGCACGCCTAGACGTAACACCGGGACTGTTGTCTGCGATGGCAAACGTGGGGGATGGGCTGGACGAGTCGGTCGCCGCCGCTGTCGAGGGAGATCCTCAAGCGGTCGAGCGGCTACTGGCCGCTATCCGTCCCCTGGTGGTGCGGTATTGCCGCGCCAGAGTTGGCAGGCAGGAGCGCACGTTCGCTTCGGCAGACGACGTCGCCCAGGAGGTGTGTCTCGCGGTGCTCACGGCATTGCCTTCGTACCGTGACCAGGGCCGCCCCTTTCTGGCGTTCGTCTACGGAATCGCCCAGCACAAGGTCGCCGACGCGCATCGTGCCGCGTCCCGCAACCGCGCGGAGCCGGTCGCCGAGGTCCCCGACGAGGTCGAGGGGGACGTCGGCCCCGAGCAGCGCGCTCTGCAGGGTGAGTTGAACGAACGGATGTCGCAGTTGTTGCAGGTTCTGCCGGACAAACAACGCGAGATCGTGGTGTTGCGGGTCGTCGTCGGGTTGTCCGCGGAGGAGACCGCGGACGCCGTCGGCTCGACGCCCGGGGCGGTCAGGGTCGCCCAGCATCGCGCCCTCGCGCGGCTACGCAAGGCGCTGGCCGCTGAGGAGGTGGTCTGATGACGGAACGCGACGGTGTTGACGGCGACAACCACGAGAACGACAACCACGAGAACGACAACCACGAGAACCACAAGCACGAAGCCGAGTCCGGGGTCGACGGCCGCGACGACGCCGCGACGTCGCGCGAGTCAGGCACACCCTTCGACTCCGCCGACCTCTCGGAGACCGACCTCACCGCCGGACAGGAGGCCGAGCGGGCCGACTCCGAGCTGACCGATCTCTCCTCCATCCAGGCCGACGACGCGCTGCTCGACGCTCTCGGCGGGGCGGACTCCCGGGTCGCCGACGGCCTCGGCGACCACGAACTGAGCGCACTGCTGCTCGCGTGGCGGCGCGACGTCGACAGCGAGGCCCTTCCCGAGCTGGTCGACACCGACACGGCCGTCACCACGGTCAAGACCGCCGCCGTCGCGCGCAACGCGCGGGGCCGGAGCCGCAGGCGCATGCTCGTTCCCGTGGCCGCGGCCGCCGCCGTGCTGGCCATCGGCTTCACCGGGACGGCTCTCGCGGCGCGAGACGCGCAGCCCGGCGACACGCTGTGGGGCCTCAGCAAGGTGCTGTACGCCGACCACGCGCGGTCGGTGGAGGCCGCGGCGTCCGTGCGTACCGACCTGGAGGCCGCGTACCTGGCCATCGCGCAGCAGCGTTACGAGGACGCGCGGGCCGCTCTGGACGAGGCCGAGGAGGCGCTCCAGGGTGTGACCGGCGAGGACGAGCTCGCGAAGCTGCGTGCGCGGCACACCGAGTTGATGGCCCAGCTCGACGAGCCGGAGAACGCGCCCGAGGTCCCTCCGAACTCGTCGTCTCACGCCACGTCGAGCACCGCGGAACCGGACACGTCCACGCCGTCGGGTTCGGTGCCGGAGTCGTCGCAGCACAGCGTCCCGCCCGAGCTGGACGAGACGTCCTCGATCCCCACGACCGAGCCGCCGTCGTCCACGGAGCCGACGTCGCCGCCGACGACCACCGAGGACAGCCCCAGCGAGGACGAGTCGGGCAGCCGGTCCGACACGTCGGTCTCCAGGGAGGGGTGGGGGCTCACCGGCTGAGCCGGTCGAGGCCCCACAGACGACGAACGCCCTCCGCGAGGGGAGGGCGTTCGGGCGACGCGACCGTCAGTGGGCGTTCTCGGTGGCGGTGATCCCGTCGGCGAACCCGCGGCAGTAGTCCCAGGTGACGTAGAGCGCGGGGTTCGGGTCGAAGGCCGGTTCGTGGGGGCGCATGTGCCCGTCGGCCAGCAGTTGTTCGAGACTCGCCCGGAGCAGATGCCAGTCGTGGTAGTGAGGCTGCTCGCATTCGCCGCAGTCCACGACGATGCCCCTCACTCCCCGCGGCTCCAGCAGTGCCTGGTAGACCGTGAGGTCCGACAGGTCCGCGAGGAGCTCGGAGCGCTCTTCGGGGCTCATCGGTTCGGCAGCGGGCTCATCGAGCGCCGCGAACTCCCTGGCTGGGTCGTTCGGGTCGTCGGCGAACGGATCCGGAGGCAACACTTCGTGTGGCACGATCCAGCACGGTACCGGGCCGTCCCCGGGTTGCGTCCAGATACCATCGATTAAAGGGTCCGCGGTCCCGTGGACGGTTCATCCTGCCGAGGAAGGTCAGCTCCACTCATGACGAATGACACCGTGCCCGCAGGTCCGTCCTCCGTGTCGGAGGAGGCCGGTGGAGTCCCGGACAAGTTCGCGATGCTGGGCCTGACGTTCGACGACGTTCTGCTGCTGCCCGCCGAGTCGGACGTGATCCCGAGCGGCGTGGACACGAGCACCAACCTGACCCGCAACGTGCGGCTGAACATCCCCGTGGTGTCCGCGGCGATGGACACGGTGACCGAGGCGCGCATGGCCATCGCCATGGCTCGGCAGGGTGGTCTGGGCGTATTGCAGCGGAACCTCCCGATCGACGAACAGGCTCAGGCCGTCGAGATCGTCAAGCGTTCCGAGGCCGGCATGGTGACCGATCCGGTCACGTGTTCGCCGGACGACACCCTCGCGGAGGTGGACGAGCTGTGCGCTCGGTTCCGCATCTCCGGTGTGCCGGTGACGGACGCCTCGGGCGCGCTCGTCGGCATCATCACCAACCGCGACATGCGGTTCGAGGTGGACTACAGCAAGCCCGTGCGCGAGGTGATGACGAAGGCGCCGCTGGTGACGGCGCAGGTGGGTGTCACCGCCGACGCGGCACTCGGGCTGCTGCGGCGCCACAAGATCGAGAAGCTGCCGATCGTCGACGGTGACGGCAAGCTGCGCGGCCTCATCACGGTCAAGGACTTCGTCAAGACGGAGCAGTACCCGAACGCCACGAAGGACACCGACGGCCGGCTGGTCGTGGGCGCCGCCGTGGGCGTGGGCGCCGACGGGTACCAGCGCGCCATGGTGTTGGCCGACGCGGGCGTCGACGTGCTCATGGTCGACACGGCGCACGGGCACTCCCGTGGCGTGCTGGAGACGGTCACCCGCCTGAAGAAGGAGCTCGGCGACACCGTCGACGTGGTCGGTGGCAACGTCGCCACGCGGGCGGGCGCGCAGGCACTCGTCGACGCGGGTGCGGACGCCGTCAAGGTCGGCGTCGGTCCCGGCTCCATCTGCACCACGCGGGTCGTGGCCGGTGTCGGTGTGCCCCAGATCTCGGCCATCTACGAGGCCGACAAGGCGTGCCGGCCCGCGGGGGTCCCCGTGATCGGGGACGGCGGCATCCAGTACTCCGGTGACATCGCCAAGGCCATCGCGGCCGGGGCGTCGTCGGTGATGCTCGGCAGTCTGCTGGCGGGCACCGCGGAGGCGCCGGGTGAGCTGGTGTTCGTCAACGGCAAGCAGTACAAGATCTACCGCGGCATGGGCTCGCTCGGAGCGATGCAGTCGCGGGGCGGGGGCCGGTCGTACTCGAAGGACCGCTACGCGCAGGATGACGTGCTGTCCGAGGACAAGCTCGTGCCCGAGGGCATCGAGGGGCGGACTCCGTTCCGTGGCCCGCTCGCCGGTGTGGTGCACCAGCTCGTGGGCGGGCTGCGTTCCGGCATGGGTTACGCGGGTGCCGCGACCATCGCCGAGCTGCAGCGGGCGCAGCTCGTGCGCATCACGTCGGCGGGGTTGAAGGAGAGCCACCCCCACGACATCACGATGACGGTGGAGTCGCCGAACTACACCTCCCGGTAGTTCGCCTCTCACCTCGACGTCGGCCTCAGGGCCGAAGAAACAGAAGGGATTTCACGTGCGGGATCTGGTCGAGATCGGCATGGGCCGGACAGCCCGGCGGTCGTACGGCTTCGACGACATCGAGATCGTGCCGTCGCGGCGCACGCGGTCGTCGAAGGTCGTCTCCACCGCCTGGCAGATCGACGCGTACCGATTCGACCTGCCGCTGGTGACCCACCCCACCGACGCCGTGGTCTCGCCGGAGACGGCGGTGTCGATCGGCAAGCTCGGTGGGCTGGCCGTGCTCAACGCCGAGGGTGTGTGGGCGCGGCACGCCGACGCGGACAAGGCCCTCGCGCGGGTCGTGGACGCCGCTCGCCGGGGTGCCGACTGGGGCGAGCTGGGTGCGCTGCTGCAGGAGTTGCACTCGGCGCCGATCCAGAACGGGCTGCTCACCGAGGCGATCCGCACGGTGCGCGACTCCGGTGTGACGGTGGCGGCCCGGGTCAGCCCCCAGCACGCCGCCGAGCTGACTCCGGTGTTGCTGAGCGCGGGGGTCGAGATCCTGGTCGTGCAGGGCACGATCGTGTCGGCCGAGCACGTGGCACGCGACGGCGACCCGCTGAACCTCAAGGAGTTCATCTCCAACCTGGACGTGCCGGTGATCGCGGGCGGTGTCAGCGACTACCGCACGGCCATGCACCTGATGCGCACGGGCGCGGCGGGTGTGATCGTCGGACACGGTCACACGCCCGGCGTGACCAGCACGGACAAGGTGCTCGGCATCGGCGTGCCGATGGCGACCGCGGTGATCGACGCGGCGGCGGCGCGCCGGGACTACCTCGACGAGACCGGGGGCCGGTACGTGCACGTGCTGGCCGACGGCGGGGTGACCTGCAGTGGTGACATCGCGAAGGCCGTGGCCTGTGGGGCCGACGCCGTGATGCTCGGTGCGCCGCTCGCGGCCACTACGGAGTCGCCGGGCAAGGGGCTGTACTGGACGGCGGCGGCCGCGCACCCGTCGTTGCCGCGGTCCCGGGTGGCCGAGGGGCCGAGCCGCGACGTGGATCTGGAGACGCTGCTGCACGGGCCGTCGTCGGATCCGGAGGGTGTGGTGAACCTGTTCGGTGCGCTGCGCCGTGCGCTGGCGAAGACGGGTTACTCCGACCTGAAGGAGTTCCAGAAGGTCGGGCTCGCGGTTCGCGCCTGAGCCGATCCCAACTCGCGAGTAACTTACCTCTGGTCAGAACAGGGGTGCCCGGTCTACGCTCTGCCTGTGACTGGGCGTAACACTCACGGTGTGGACCGCGACGTGGACTACGACGTCGTGGTCGTCGGGTCTGGTTTCGGCGGCAGCGTGGCCGCACTCAGGTTGACGGAGAAGGGCTACCGCGTCGCGGTGGTGGAGGCCGGTCGCCGGTTCGCCGACGACGAGTTCGCCTCGACGTCGTGGGATCTCCGCCGTTACCTGTGGGCGCCGAGCGTCGGCTGCTTCGGGATCCAGCGGGTGCACCTGCTCAAGGACGTGATGGTGCTGGCGGGCGCGGGCGTCGGAGGCGGCTCGCTCGTCTACGCCAACACGCTGTACCGGCCGTTGCGGCCGTTCTACACCGACCGGCAGTGGGCCCACATCACCGACTGGGAGTCGGAACTCGCGCCGCACTACGACCAGGCCGGCCGGATGCTCGGCGTGGTCACCAACCCCACGGTGACCCCGTCGGACGAGGTCATGAAGAAGGTCGCCGCCGACATGGGGGTGGCCGACACCTACCGGCCCACACCGGTGGGCGTGTACTTCGGTACACCGGGCGAGCGGGTGTCCGATCCCTACTTCGGGGGCGTGGGCCCCGACCGGGTCGGCTGCACCGAGTGCGGTGCGTGCATGACGGGATGCCGGGTCGGTGCCAAGAACACGCTCGTGAAGAACTACCTCTACCTGGCCGAACAGGGTGGGGCGAAGGTGATCCCGCTGACCACGGTGACGGCCGTGCGTCCGCGCGGCGACGGCACGTACGAGGTGGACCTCCGCAAGACGGGGACGGTGTCGCGCCGGTTCCGGCACACGCTGACCGCGGCCCACGTGGTCTTCGCCGCGGGAACCTGGGGCACCCAGCGTCTGCTGCACGACATGCGTGACAAGGGTGTGCTGCCGCGCCTGTCCTCGCGACTGGGTGAGCTGACGCGCACCAACTCCGAGGCCATCGTCGGCGCCGGTCGGACCAGCGTCGACCCGGACCGCGACTTCAGCCGCGGCGTGGCCATCACGTCGTCGTTCCATCCCGACCCGAACACCCACATCGAGCCCGTGCGCTACGGCAAGGGCAGCAACGCCATGAGCCTCCTGCAGACCGTCGCCACCGACGGCGCGTCGGAGGTGTCTCGGTGGAGGCAGGTGCTGCGCTTCGTCCGCAAGCACCCGCTGCAGACGCTCAAGCTGTTGAACGGGTACCGCTGGAGCGAGCGAACGGTGATCCTGCTGGTGATGCAGAGTCTCGACAACTCGATCACCACCTACACGAAGAAGGGCTGGTTCGGCCGTCGCAGGTACACGTCGCGGCAGGGGCACGGCGCGCCGAACCCGACGTTCATCCCGGCGGGTCACGAGGCGAACCAGCGGACGGCCGAGCACATCGGCGGCATCGCGGGCGGCACGTGGGGCGAGGTGTTCGACATCCCGCTCACCGCGCACTTCATCGGCGGTGCGCCGATCGGCACGGACCCCGACAGCGGGGTGATCGACCCGTATCACCGGGTGTTCCACTACCCGAACCTGCACGTCGTCGACGGCACCGCGATCACGGCCAACCTGGGCGTGAACCCGTCGCTGACCATCGCCGCGCAGGCGGAACGCGCGTTCTCGTTGTGGCCCAACAAGGGTGAGGCCGACATGCGGCCGAAGCAGGGGGAGCCGTACCGGCGTCTCGACCCGGTGCCGCCGAAGGCGCCCGCCGTGCCGGCGCACGCCCCGGCCGCGTTGCGTTCGGCACGCGTGCGCGACTAGGGGCGCCCGCCCACGGCCAGCACCGTGACGACCTCGCGGCGGAGCGCGCGGGCGGCGTCGCGGACGTCGCCGGGACGTCGCCGGGGAACGTCGCCGACGACGACTTGGCCGGCCGTCGTCCGTTCCGCCGCGTGCTGTGCGAGGTCGAGGTCGCGCGTGAACACGCCGACGGCTCGTGGTGCGGGTCCGGGCGGGCACAGTCCCGCCGCCAGGGCGGTGTCGAGCGTGTCCGCCACCGACACCGTGACGACGGGCCCCAGGGCGACGCGCTCCGGTAGCGCCTCGACGGGCAGGCCCGTGACCAGGGTGGGGTGCACGACGGTGCCCGTCCGTTCACCCCCGAGCGGGACGTCGGCGCCTCGCGATCGCGCCTCGGTGACCCAGGCCAGGGTGCGGCGGGCGGCGTCCTCGTCGGGCAACGCCCCGACCGCGACCGCGGCGTCGTAGGGATCGCCGACACGGTGTGCGGACAGCGCGGCGGTGAGGGCCTCCACGAAGCGTTCCGCGCTCGTCGCGTGCACCACGACGTCGCGCACAGGCAGGTGTGATCGGCCCTCCCAGTCGACGACGGAGGCCGCGACGGCCGCGGCCGCGTCGGACACGTCGGGCCAGTCGGGCAGCACGGTGACCCGCGAGCGCCCGGCGGGTGTGGTGATCGGGCACAGGCGGGGATCGCCGACGAGCAGGTCGGGTGCGCGGGCGGGCAGCACCGAGAACACACCGGCGGGCAAGGCCGTCGTGGCGAGGACGTCGGCGAGGGTCTCGGCGAGCGCGAGGGTCGACAGCGCGGCGCGGGGTGTGGGCACCACCACCACGGGCGTACCCACGGCGAGAGCCGCGCCGACCGCGACGGACGTGCTCGCCAGCGCACGATGCGGCGAGACGAGGCCGAGCGCGACTCCGCGCGGGACCTGCCGGGTGACCCGCACCGCAGGTCGGTCGGGGTGTCCCGGGGCGTCCGGGCCGTCCAGGTGGGCGCGGGACGACGTTTCGCCCGCGAAACGCGCCGCGTGCCGCAACGTCGCGACCGCGAGCCGCACCTCGGTGGCGGCGAGAGTCAGGGGCGCGGCGGCCTCGGCGGTGAGGAGCTCGGCGAACTCGTCGGCGCGGGACTCCACGGCCCGAGCGAGCCGGTCGAGCACGGCAGCGCGGGCGTGCGCGGGGACCGACCGCGTTTCGCCCGCGAAACGCGCGGCACCCGCCACGGCGCGTTCCACCTGCGCTGCGCTGGGGAGGGAGACGGTGGCGACCTCGGTGCCGTCGTAGGCGTGGCGGACGGGAGCGGTCTCCTCGCCGGGCTCCGGTCGTCCGCCGATCCACGCAGCCCGGGGGCGCGGTGTGACCGCCTCCATCGGCTCCATGCGCGTGACCGTAACCGCCACCTGGGGGAATCGCTCGTCGGTCCGCCTGCGACGATGGAGGCAGACTTTTCGTCTCGAAGGCCGACTGGTGAGGAGTTCGACAGTGTCAGATGGCCCCGTGCTCGTGGTGGACTACGGCGCGCAGTACGCGCAGCTCATCGCCCGGCGGGTCCGCGAAGCGCAGGTGTACTCGGAGGTCGTGCCCCACACGACTCCGGTCGACGAGATCCTCGAACGCAACCCGTCGGCCATCATCCTGTCGGGTGGCCCCGCGAGCGTGTACGCCGAGGACGCGCCCGGCGTCGACCCGGCGCTGTTCGACGCGGGGGTTCCCGTGTTCGGCATCTGCTACGGCTTCCAGGCGATGGCCAAGGCGTTGGGCGGCACGGTCGAGCACACGGGCACCCGGGAGTTCGGGCGCACGGAACTGGGTGTCTCCGGTGGATCCCTGCACGAGGACCTCCCGGCCCGGCACCCGGTGTGGATGAGCCACGGCGACTGCGTCACGAAGGCTCCCGAGGGCTTCGCCGTCACGGCGGGCAGCGAGGGCGCCCCGGTGGCGGGCTTCGAGGACACCGAGCGCAAGCTCGCCGGGGTCCAGTACCACCCCGAGGTGGCGCACTCGCCGCACGGCCAGGAGGTCCTGCGGCGGTTCCTGCACGACATCGCCGGTGTCCGGCCGAGGTGGACCACGGCGTCGATCGTGGACGACCAGATCGAGCGGATCCGGGCCCAGGTGGGCGACGGTCACGCGATCTGCGGGCTGTCCGGTGGAGTGGACTCCGCGGTGGCCGCGGCGCTGGTGCAGCGCGCGATCGGTGACCGGCTCACGTGTGTCTTCGTGGACCACGGACTCCTGCGCGCGGGAGAGCGGGCGCAGGTGGAGCGCGACTTCGTGGCGGCCACGGGTGTCAAGCTCGTCACGGTGGACGCGGCCGACCGCTTCCTCACGGCGCTGGACGGCGTCACCGATCCCGAGCAGAAGCGCAAGATCATCGGCCGGGAGTTCATCCGCGTCTTCGAGCAGGCGGCGCGCGAGGTGAACGCGAAGGGCGACGTCGAGTTCCTCGTCCAGGGCACGCTGTACCCGGACGTCGTGGAGTCCGGCGGCGGGGCCGGCACCTCCAACATCAAGAGCCACCACAACGTGGGCGGCCTGCCCGACGACCTGCAGTTCACGCTCGTGGAGCCGTTGCGGCTGCTGTTCAAGGACGAGGTGCGCAGGGTCGGGCTCGAACTGGGCCTTCCCGAGACGATCGTGCACCGGCAGCCGTTCCCGGGCCCGGGCCTCGCCATCCGCATCATCGGCGCCGTGACCTCCGACCGGCTGGAGACGCTGCGGGCGGCGGACGCGATCGCGCGGGAGGAGCTCACGGCGGCCGGACTCGACTCCGACATCTGGCAGTGCCCCGTGGTGCTGCTCGCCGACGTGCGCAGTGTCGGGGTGCAGGGAGACGGACGCACGTACGGCCATCCTGTGGTGTTGCGCCCGGTTTCCAGTGAAGACGCCATGACCGCCGACTGGGCTCGGCTACCCTACGACGTGCTCGAGCGAATCTCCACCCGGATCACCAACGAGGTGGCCGAGGTGAACCGCGTGGTGCTGGACGTCACCAGCAAGCCGCCGGGGACGATCGAGTGGGAGTGACCGACACGGATCCCGGGGGTGGATAGCAGTGTGGATCGTGGGCGTGGTGCTGCTGGTCGTCGCTGTCGGCGCGTTCTTCTACATGAAGCACACACGCGACGAACTGCACGCCATGATCGGTACCGAGACGCTGTCGATTCCTGAGCTGGAGCGCTACCGGGGCGCCTCCGACGAGGTCGGTGGCACCGGGGCGTTCCGCAAGACGGCCGAGGTCGTGGGAGCGGCGCACCCGCGGCCCGAGGGCACGCTGACAGCGGAGCTGTCCAAGACGGAGTGCGTCTGGTACCGCTACCGCATCGACCGGCACTACGAAGTGATCGAGTACCGGGACGGCAAGCGGCACCGGCGCAAGCGCACCGAACGCGTTGCCGAGCACACCTCGCACGAGGGTTACGCCGTGATCGACAACGAGGGCCGCACGATCGGCGTCGACCCGAACGGCACCAAGCCCGACGGTGTCGAGCAGACGGTGTCCCGGTTCGAGCCGCACCGCGACGGCGGGGGCGGGGTCGACCTGTTCGGCATCCGGTTGCCCGCGTTGTTCGGCCGTAGTGACAGCACCATCGGCTACGACTACAAGGAATGGGTCATCCGTCCTGGTCAGCGGCTGTACATCCTGGGTGAGGTCCACGACCGGATCGGCCCGCTCGTGATCGGCAAGCCGAGCGAGAAGGGGCACTTCATCATCTCCACGCGCACCGAGGAGGAGTTGCGCGCGAGCCGCGTGCAGCGGCACAAGCTCCTCGCGGCGGGCACGGTCGCCAGCTGTGTCGTGGGGCTCGGCCTGCTCGTGGGCGGCCTGTTCACCTGACTCGCGACGACGACCCTCGCCGCGCTCGACCGGCCCCGCGCCGGGGTCAGCGCCCGGACTTGCGGGGCCGCATCGACGCCACCAGCATCAGCACACCCACGAGTGCGGCTCCGCCACCCAGCGCCCAGCGCAGGTCCACGTGCGGGAACCAGGTGTTCGCGTCGGACAGGACGTACGCCGAGACCAGCAGGGTGGCGATCCCCGCCAGCAGGGTGACCAGGTCGGTTGTGCGCGACGCGCCCTTGCGCTCGTCGGAGTCAGCCACGGAGCACCTCCACGGGTCCGGCCCCGGCCTTGGCGGTCAGGGAGATCTTCGGTCCACCTTCCCCGTCGAGGCCGTAGTCGTGGCCTCGCAGGTTCGGTGTGTTGACGCCGTTGTGTGCCTGACCGAGGCACTCCATGGTGCCGACGCCGGTCTCGCACGAGTACCAGACGTCCGCGTCCGGCGGAACCAGCACCGTGACCGGGCCCGCGCCGCTGCGCACGGTCGTGCGGACCTGGTCGTCGCCCGAGAGCGCGGTCAGATCGAGGCGGATGCTGCCCGCCGTCCGCTCGTAGGTCGGCAGCACCTGGTCGGCCGAGGTGGGCGTGGCGACGAGGTCCCCGAACCCGCCACGGAAGTGCTCGCTGGGCACCGCGCCGAACACGAGTCCGGCCAGCGCCAGCGGCAACGCCAGCCACACGAGCCCCCGTCCACCCCCGAGGAACGATCCGACCACCATGCCGAGGCCGAGCACCGCGAGCATCAGCCCCACCACGTGCGCCGGGGTGAACCACGGCACGCCCTCCGCCGCCAGCGCCGCACCCACCCCGCCGACGGCCAGTGCCACGCCCACGACCGCGAACCCGATCCGGGACTTCCGGCGGGGTGGTGCGGGTGGCTCGGGCCGAGTCGTCGGGGCGGGTGCGTCCGCCTCCGGCAGCCGCCAACCGAGAGGATCCGCCCCCAGCGCATCCCAGGTCGACGGTGCCTGTGCCACGGGCGCTCCCCACGCGCCCGTGCCGCCCCCGGTCATCGTCGCCGTCGTGGTGTTCGACCCCGATCGAACACCCGTGGGCACCGGCCGGCGGTGTTGCCCCCTGCTGCGGTGCAGCAGGTACAGGCCTGTCACGACGAGTGCCAGGCCCACGAAGGTGCCTCCGTCGATCCAGCTGTGGTCGGAGAAGCTCCACAGCGACAGGGGAAGGAGCACCAGGCACAGGGCCAGTGCGGCGGGCTTCGACATCGAGCTGCGCCCCCTCCCCAGGAGGCTCTCGATCGCCGACGCCTCGTCGTCCCCGTCAGCGAAGATCAGCATCCCCACGAGGTACAGCGCGACACCGATGCCGCCGAACACGGTCAACACGACGAACGCGACACGCACGACAGCCGGATCGATGCCGTAGCGGTTCCCGACCCCGGCCGCCACCCCGGCCACTTTGCGACCATGGCGGGGGCGTCGAGGCCGCGAGACCCAGAAGTCCTTCACCGTGTCCTCGAAGCCCTGGAGGTGCTTCGGGGAACCCGTCGTGGTGTTCATGCCGATCAGCATGCGGGACACGGCGGGCCCGGCACATCGGGGAGGAACCCTGAACCTACCCGGCGGTGGTCCCCGGTGTCCGGGGCATCTCAGGGGTTTCCCCGATGAGCGGCGCGGGTGGTGCGTGTGACGATGAGTGTGTGGAGCAGCAGGTGACCGGCGATCGTGTGCCCACCGGAGGGTGGGCCCCGGCGGACACCGGTGCAGGATCGTCCGCGGACACGCGGGGGAGCGGGGCCGCGTCCGGTTCGGGGGCGGACGCGGCCGTGGAGTCGGCGGGCGGTCGGCGCCCCGGATCGCCGGTGGACGCGGACACGCCGCCGAAGATGTATCGGCGTCGCAGCGGCCGGGCACTGGCGGGCGTCGCGGGCGGACTCGCCGACCACCTCGGCGTCAAGGTGCTGTGGGTGCGGGCGACGTTCGCCGTGCTCGCGGCGTTCGGCGGGATGGGGCTGCTCGCCTACGCGCTGTTGTGGATGTTCGTGCCGCAGCAGTCGGGGGACGACCAGGGCGCCCCGGAGTCGACGAAGGAACGGCAGCAGGCGTACGGGCTCGTCGCGCTCGGGCTCGGGCTGGCCGTGGCGGGCAGTGCGCTCACCGGGCTGTTCAGCGGCTGGGTGGGCGTGCCGCTGGCCATCGCGCTCGTCGGCGCCGCCGTGGTGTGGCGTGAGGCCGACGACTCCCAGCGCAGGCGGTGGCGGGACGGTGCCCGCACCGGGGTCGCCGGTGTCCTCGGCGGTGGCGGCGTCCGGCCGCTCGTGCGCGTCCTCGCGGGCGTGGCGCTGGTGGCGGCGGGCATCGGGGTCGTGGTGTTCCGCGACGGGAGTCTCGACCAGGTCCAGTTCGCGCTGATCGCGGTGCTCGCGACGCTCGTCGGGGTCGCGGTGCTGACGGTGCCGTTCTGGCTGCGGTTGATCCGCGATCTCGGCGAGGAGCGCCGCGCGAGGATCCGCACCGAGGAGCGCGCCGAGATCGCGGCCCACCTGCACGACTCGGTCCTGCAGACCCTGGCGCTGATCCAGAAGCAGGCGGAGATGCCGCGCGAGGTGGCGCGCCTGGCCCGGAGTCAGGAACGGCAGCTGCGGCAGTGGCTGTACGGGCCGTCGGGCTACGGAAGCTCCCCGTCGTCCGGCGAGGAGCGGGTCACCAACCTGTCGGAGGCACTGGCTACCGCGTGCGGCGAGGTGGAGGACGCGTTCGCGATCTCGGTGCAGCAGGTCGTGGTCGGAGGTGAGGTCGAGGTCGACGAACGCCTCGGTGCGCTGATCCAGGCGGCCCGCGAGGCGATCGTCAACGCGGCCAAGCACGCGGGCGTCGACGAGGTCAGCGTGTACGCGGAGGTGGAACGCGAGTCGGTGACGGTGTTCGTCCGCGACCGTGGCCGCGGATTCGATCCCGAGGCCGTTCCCGAGGACCGGCATGGCCTCGCCGACTCGATCAGAGGCAGGATGGAACGCAACGGTGGCACGTGCCGGTTGCGGACCGCGCCGGGCGAGGGCACCGAGGTGCAGTTGGAGATGCCGCGCAGGTCCGCGGACAGGAGCGCTCAGGGGGCGTCGTGACCACAGGTGAGCAGCAGAAGCGACCCGTCACCGTTTTTCTCGTCGATGACCACGCGCTGTTCCGGGCGGGAGCGCGGACCGAACTGGAGTCGGTGAGCGACGAGGTGCGGGTGGTCGGCGAGGCCGGTTCGGTGGGGGAGGCCGTGGCCGCCATCCGCCGGGTGCGCCCGCAGGTGGTGCTGCTCGACGTGCACATGCCCGACGGTGGCGGCGCGGAGGTGTTGCGGCGGGTGCGGCCCGAGCTGCCCGACGTCGTGTTCCTCGCGCTGTCGGTGTCCGACGCGGCGGAGGACGTCATCGCGGTGATCCGCGCGGGTGCGCGCGGCTACGTCACCAAGACGATCTCGTCGCGGGAGCTCGTGCGTGCGGTGCTCAGGGTGGCCGACGGCGACGCGGTGTTCTCGCCGCGGCTCGCGGGGTTCGTGCTCGACGCGTTCGCCGACCGGCCGGGCGCGGAGCCGATCAACGATCCCGACCTCGATCTGCTGACGCCCAGGGAACGCGACGTGCTGCGGCTGCTGGCGCGCGGCTACGCCTACAAGGAGATCGCCTCGGAGCTGTTCATCTCCGTGAAGACCGTGGAGACCCACGTGTCCAGCGTGCTGCGCAAGACGCAGCTGTCCAACCGCTACGAGCTGTCGCGCTGGGCCTCCGACCGCCGACTGGTCTGACCCCAGCGGGGGATCGCGGCGGCCAGGGCCAGCGCACCGAGGCCGCCGAGCGCCGCGGCGGCCACCCCGAGCGACTGCCCGGGCGGGCTCCAGTCCAGGGTGAGCTCGCCGGCCTGGGTTCCCGGGGGCAGCGTGACCGTGACCAGCCCGGCCGGCGTCGTCTCCACCGGGAGCTCGGTGCCGTCGACGCTCGCGCGGTACCCCGGCCAGCCGAGGCGGGAGAAGACGACCCGGTGTTCCCGCGCGGGGTCGGTCGTCGCGAAGCGCACGCTCTCCCCGGTCGCGCCGGTCGCCCCGTGGACGGTGTCGGCGGCGGTGACGTCCAGTCCCGGTGACGCCCAGCTCAGCGTCGAGTCCGGCCACCGCGGCGGAGCCTCGCGGCGGAGTACGGTGACGACCTCGTCGCGTTCGTGCACCCGCCACCCCGCGGGTGGTTCGTCCGTGCGGGACTCGGGCACGAGCGCGTTCTGCACCACCACGGTCGTGACGCCGAGCAGGTCCGCCAGGGGAGCACCGCCGTAGCCGGTGGGCCGCCACAGCGTGTCCCACGCCTCCGGGCAGATCGTCGAACCGGAGTGGTCGAGGCAGAAGGTGTCGCTGAAGTCGAGGTGGCCGAG
The DNA here is from genome assembly GCF_000231055.2 of Saccharomonospora azurea NA-128. GTDB lineage: Bacteria > Actinomycetota > Actinomycetes > Mycobacteriales > Pseudonocardiaceae > Saccharomonospora > Saccharomonospora azurea. The sequence goes on from NZ_CM001466.1 coordinate 3,465,111, forward strand.
ACCGGTGTACGACACGAGGGAGTCGACACCCGCCGCCGAGTGCAGGTTGCCGAACAGGAAGTACCGCCACGCGCCGTCCGGGTGAAGGCCGAGCGTGCGTTCCGCGGTGCTCAGGTCGGCGATCTGCATGACCGTGCCGGGGTAGCGGTCGGCGAACCGGGCCTCCAGGTCGGCCACGGAGTGCGGGTAGTAGAGCTGCGAGACGTTCGTGTTCTTCGGTGCCAGGGTGAGCTGGTAGGCGAGGACGGCGGCCGTGCCCACGCACAGCAGCGCCGCCAGCCGGGTCCGGCTCGCCCGCCGACCCCAGCCGAGGACGCCCGCGACGAGGAGGGCGAGCAGCACGCCTCCGCCCACGTGCCATGCCCACAGCTCGGGTGTGGCCGCCCAGGCCAGATAGACGCCGAGTGCGACGATCGCCGCCGTGGTGAGGGTGCGCGAGCGGACCCGGTCGGTGCGCAGGCCCGACGACAGCACCACGGCGAGCACGACCGCGCACGCGAGGAAGCAGTACTCGAGGTGCCGGATCGGCCAGCGGAACAGCCACAGTTTCGACGGCCCGAGCGCGAGGACGGCGAACGTCACCGCGACCACGAGCGGAGCGAGCAGCAGTCGCCAGCGTTGGCGCACCACTCTCCAGTCCAGCCAGGGCAGCAACGGGAGCGCGAACCACGCGAAGTAGGCGGCGGGCACCGCCAGACCCGTGCCGCCGAACACCCCGATGTAGGGCAGGTGGGTGGGCGAGCTGGACGCGAGCAGGTCGGTGAGCCCGGGCACGAGGAACCCGTCGTTCAGCACGGTGGTGTCGCTGCGCCAGGTCACCGGTGAGCTCCACAGCAGGGGCAGGAACACCAGCGGCACCAGCAGTGCTGCACACGTACCGAGGCCCGCGACCACCGTGGTGCCCCTGGCCCGGCGGCGGACGGCGAACTCGACGAGCAGACCGACGTGCACGAGCGCGACGCCGAGCAGGCCGTACGGGTTGCCCGCCGTCACGGCGAGTGCGGAGGCGGCGAACGCCCACAGCGGGTTCAGTCCGCCTCGGGCGGCCCGCCGGGTCGTCCACCAGACGTGCGGCACCCACGCGAACGCGATCAACCCGGACGCCCACGACCCGGCGTCGAAGTACAGTACGAAGCCGCCGAACGGCAGTGCCGTCGCCAGTGCCGCGGCGGCGGGGCGGGCGGCCCCGTACTCGCGGCACAGCAGGTAGGTGCCGAGCGCGAGCAGGACGAGGAACTCCGTCTTGACGAGCACCGCGGCGACGGCGAGATCCGGCAGCGCCGCCACCAGCAGGTAGTTCGCGAGGTTCACCGGGTTGTAGACGCCGAACAACGCCTCGGCGGCGAGGTTGCCGCCCATCCACGAACCGATGTCGAGCAGCGGCAGCCACTGACCGTCGGCGATGAGCTCGCCCAGCCTGTGCCACATCGGCAGGAACTGCTGGGCGCTGTCGTCCCAGTAGTAGAAGATGCGGTTGTTCACCAGCGGGAGCTGCGCCAGCAACGCCACCAGCGCGCACACGCCGGCGGCCACCCGGAACCCCGTGGCCCTCCGCGGCGGCGGTGACGGCGGTGGTTGCGTGGGCCGGAGTTCCTCGGCGGGGGTCGTGGTCGTCGTCATGAGCGAACCTCCGGGGCATGGTCGGCCCAACGCGGCTGGGCGCGGCGCTCGGTGAGGATGTACTGCGCCACCAGGAACGTCACCGGGATCGCCACCGCGGCGGCGAGCAGGGGCGCGACCTTGTCGTTGACGTCGAGCACGTCGACGAGCAGGTAGAGGCCCACCGAACTCACCACGAAGTTCGTGACGTTCGACAGCGGGAACAGCAGGAACGTGCGCAGGCTCGGGCGGATGCGGAACGTGAACCGGCAGTTGAGGAAGTACGAGCCCACCATCGCCAGCGCGAAGGCGACGACATGGGCGACGAGGTAGCTGACCACGAGCCGGAGTACCAGGTACAGGCCCACATACGTCGCTGTGTTCACCACGCCCACGGCCGCGAACCGGATCAGTCGTCGAGGCACGGGGCCTCCGGTTCCGCGGTGGTGGGGCTGGTTTCCTTCACCAGGAAGTGGGGGCGGTGTTTCGTCTCGTGGTAGATCCGCCCCAGGTACTCGCCCACCACGCCGACGAGCAGCAGCTGCATGCCACCGAACCCGATGATGCCGCACATGATCGTGACGTAGCCGGGTGCGCTCGTCCCGTTCAGCAGCGCGCCCAGGACCAGCCACAACGCGTAGACGAAGGCGGCGGCCGTGCACAGTGCGCCCACGTACACGGCGAGCCGCAGCGGGCGGTGGTTGAACGACAGGATGCCGTCGATGCCGTAGTTCAGCAGCGACCGCAGCGACCACTTGCTGTCGCCGTCGGCGCGGGCGACGTTCTCGTAGTCGACGACGGCCGTGTCGAACCCGATCCACGAGAACAGTCCCTTGGAGAAGCGGTTGCGTTCCTCCAGCGACAGCAACGCGTCCACCGCGCGCCTGCTCAGCAGCCGGAAGTCGCCGACCCCGTCGGTCAGTTCCACGTCGACGAGCCGGTTCATGATCCGGTAGTACGCCCGCGACGCCGCCGTGCGCACCCGGGCGTCGCCCGTGCGCGTCCGCCGGGCGACCACCTGGTCGTAGCCCTTGTCGATGAGGGCCACCATGTCGCCGAGCAGCTCGGGCGGGTGTTGGAGATCGGCGTCGAGGATGGCGATCAGGTCGCCGTCGGCGTGTTCGAGCCCGGCGAGCATGGCGGCTTCCTTGCCGAAGTTCCGGCTGAGCGACAGGTACCGGAACCGCGAGTCGTACCTGGCCATGGTGCGAAGCAGGTCGAGAGTGCCGTCGGTGCTGCCGTCGTCGACCAGGATGACCTCGAACTCGTCGGTGAGCGGAGGCAGCACGTGGAGGAGGGTCGCCCGCAGTGTGGGCAGGCAGGATTCCTCGTTGTAGCACGGGACGATGACGGAGAGACGCATTGTCCGCTGCTTTCGGTCGGCCGGCACGCGACGCGAGCGGTGGGTCGGGCCCGCAACGGGCCGGCCCACCGGCTCCCACACGGTGCTTGCCGTACGAAGGCGACCGGAAACGCGCTGTCAGCTCATCGGGGCGCCGAGACCCGCCGGACGGGGGACGTCCTGGGCGGGTGGGGCGGCGAGCGACGGGTACGCGGCTACAGCGTGACGATGACGGTGACGAGGACGAGCACGACGATGAGCGCCGCGAGGGCCCACACGGCGATCCGCTTCGACGACGGCGCCGGATCGGACGTCACCGGAACGCGGGTGGCGGGAGTACTGGCGGGGGCGACCCTCGGTGGGCGCGGCATCAGCGGCACCGTCGGCATGGCCGGAGCCGTGGGAGGGACGAACCCGGCCTGTCGGCCCTTGCTCACGGCCCGCAACGCGGTCACCGTGTCTCCGAGCGTCGGTCGCAGGTCGGGCTCCGAACGCAACAACTTCTCCAGGGCCGCGGTCAGCGGACCGCTCCGGGACGGCACCACCGGATCGTCCTCGCCCTCCGGGCCGAACGGCGGACTGCCTTCCACCGCTCGGAACAGGGTCGCGCCCAGGGAGTACGCGTCGGATTCCACCGTGGGCTTCTCGCCGCGTTTCACCTCGGGAGCGAGGTAGGCGGGATCGGGCGTCCCACCGTGGATGCCGATGTCGGTGAGCTTGACACCGCCGTCATCGGCCAGCAGCACGTTGCCCGGCTCCACGGCACCGTGGATCACGCCCGAACTGTGTGCCGAGGCGAGCGCCGCCCCGAGGGCCGCGCCGAGGTAGCCCGCCTGTTCCGGCGTCAGCGTGCCGTGTTCGGCCAGGAAGTCGGCCATGTTGCGCGACGGCACGTACTCCATGACGAGCCAGACGTCGTCGCCGTCCTGTAGCGCGTCGTACACCGTCACGGCGCTGGGATGGACCACCCGCATGGCACGTTTGCCCTCGTCCAGGGCGATCCGCCGCGCCTCGTCGGGATCGCGTTCCGGATCCAGGTACGTCGGTTTCGCCGCGACCGTGCGGTGCAGCATCGTGTCGAAGGCAAGCCACACGATGCCGACCCGGCCACGGCCGATCGGCTGGTCGAGCCTGTACCGCTCCCCGACGAGTGAGCCTTCGGTGTTCTTCACACGACCCCTTGTATCGCGATGCCGGTCAAACGAACATCAACGAAGCAGTAGCGGTCACCCCGTGACCTCCGGGGCCGGCGACGACGTCACCGTGGTGGGGCCCGGGTCCTCCGGTTCCTCGGTGTCGTCCGGAGTCGAGGTGGCCGTGTTCTCCGTCGTGGTGGTCTCGTCTGTCGTGGTGTCGGTGGTGGGGTCGACCGGCTCGTCCGTCGGCGGCACCGGCTCCACCGGTTGGGGGTTCTCCGGCTGCACCTGTTCCGTCGTGTCCACGACCTCTTCGGTGGTGGTCGTCGTCGACTCCGTCGTGGGCGAGACCGAGGACGACCGCGAGGTCTCGGCGGGCGGCTGGTTCGCGGGATCGTCGCCGGCGTCCTCCGCTCCACCGCCGAACAGCCACATCACGAACGCCGCCATACCGATCACCACGACGGCACCGATGGCGGCGGGCACCTTCCAGTTGCCCTTCTGCTCCTCGTCGGCGTCGGGCGGCGGGCCGTCGTAGTCGCGGTCCGCGTCGTCGTAGTCGTCGTACCGGTCGTCGGGATAGTCCGAGGAGGCGGGGGAGTCCGGGTATCCGGTCGCGCCCACGGGGACCGCGCGGGTCGCCTGCGGCCCGGGCGCGACCGCCGTGCGGTCGTACTGGTCGTAGTCGTCGTAACCGTCGTCGTAGTCGCCGTAGTCGCCGTGGGACTGCGCTGCGGGTCGGCCGTCGTCGTAGTACTCGTCGTAGTACTCGTCGTAGTCGTCCTGGTCGCGCTGGGCGCCCTGGTCGCCGTAGTCGTTGAGCTGCCCGGAGTGGCCGTCCGCATAGTCGGCGGCCGCAGCCCCCAGCGCGCCGCCGACCGCACCGGCACCCGCGGCGCCGAGGACGGCGGTGCCGCCGTCCGCCCGCGGATGCTCCTGGGTGGGTTCCCCGCCGAGCGGGGTCTCGCCGCGCGCGACGGCGACGAGCAACTCCTCGCACTGGGCCGCGGTCGGCCGGTGCCGCACGTCGGGGTGCAGCATCACGGCGAGCACGCTGGTCAGCGGGCCGGAACGCCGCGGCGGGTTGATCTGCCCCGCCGCGACCGCGTGGAGGAGCCCCAGCGTGTTCTCGCTGAGCCCGAACGGGGGCTGGCCCTCCGCGGCGGCGTACAGGGTGGAGCCGAGGGAGAAGACGTCCGACTCCGGCCCCGGGTCACCGCCGATGGCCACCTCGGGCGCCAGGTACGCGGGGGTGCCCGCGATCATCCCCGTCTTGGTGACGGTCACGTCGTCCGTCGCCCGCGAGATGCCGAAGTCGGTGATCTTCACCGTGCCGTTGCCGGCGAGCAGGATGTTGCCCGGCTTGATGTCCCGGTGGACGATGCCGACGGCGTGCGCCTCCTTGAGCGCCGCCGCGACCTGCGCGCCGATCTTCGCGACCTCCACGGGAGGCAGCGTCTTCCGTTGCTGCAGCTCCTGCGCGAGGCTCGTCGACGGCAGGTACTCCATGATCAGACACGGCTGACCGTTGTCGTCCATCACCACGTCGAACACGGTGATCGCGTTCGGATGGTGCAGCCGTGCCGCGATCCTGCCCTCGCGCATGGTGCGTTGACGCGCGTCCTCGGCCTCGTTCTCGTCGAGACCGGGTTGGAGCAGGAGCTGCTTGATCGCGACCGTCCGGTGCAGCACGTCGTCGTGCGCCTGCCAGACGGCACCCATGGCACCGGTCCCGATCCGCTTGATGACACGGTAGCGGCCGGCGACCAGGCGACCCTCGTCGCTCACGCGACCTCCTTCGGGCTCGCACATACCGGAGTTCGTGTGCCGGCTTACCGAGGACCGACCCGTGTCAGAGTAGGCTGATTACCCTCTGCACATACGGGGGGCACGTTCGGGGAGTCGGTCGAACCCCGATCGGTGGCCACGGTAACGGGCTTACAAGGCCGATGAGCTTACAGCGTCCGACTCGCACGCGATGTCGGATGGTTGACGACCGATCGCGCACCGTCACCGAAGCCAGGCATCGGCTCCACTCTCGACGGCGTGGCGTCGCCCGCCACCGCACGAGCCACACTGTACCCGGTCGAGGTGACGGCCGAGGGGCCCTCGGTGGACGGGGTGCCCGCGTCCTCGGCCAGCATCGAGGCCACCACCATCGACCCCACCAGCGCCAACGCGGCGAGCAGCAGGGCGATCAACTTGGCCCGGCGAGCGAGCGGGCTCTCGCGTTCCTCGGCCGACAGGGCGCCCGGGTCTGGGTCGCCGGCCGTCGTGTCGGTCGTGTCGGTCGTGGCGCCGTCGACATCGATGCCGAAGTCCTCGATCGAGAGGTTCGGCATGGTGGGCTCGTCGACGACGACCATGGGTTCCTGCCCGGATTGGCGCCGGTCGTGCACTGCCTGCCCTCGCCTGCGTTGGTGATGTGGCCGTTGGTCCTGCCGTGCGGTGCGTGGACTCCACGAGCCAGACAACTCGTTAGTGGAGCCGTTTACCAGGACTTGTCGGTGGACAGTACGAGGTACACGACGAACGGCGTGCGACGTCACCCGAGCAGAGTAATGGTCCGGCCGCTGACAGAGCCGCACGTGCAGAGGGCTGTGCACAATGCCGTGCATTCGGCGGTCGGCGCGGGGGTGGGTCACGCCCGAACGGGCGAGGTGGGCCGTCGTCAGCCGTGGTCGGCCGCGATCAGATCGTCGTCGGAGAACACGAGCTTGCGGGTCTGCTCCGCGGTGGTGCCGTCGACGTAGGTCACCGTGACCGTGTTGAGCGTGTAGCCCTCGCGGGAGTCGACGTAGACCTCGCGGACCTCGAAGTACGCCACGTCGGCGTACCGTTGCGCGAGCCCGGCCGGACCCAGCGCGGCCAGCTCCCCGGTGGTCAGCTTGTGCGCGGCGTCCGGGTTCTCGGTGACGGTGTTGAAGTACTGCTGCGACCGCTGCGCGAGGACGTCGCTGTCGTGCTTGGCCCACAGCACGACCGGGACGCGCTCGGTCGGCGCCGGTGTGACCGGTGGCTTCGGCGGCGTGGCGACTCCGTCGGTGCCGCTGGTGTCGCCGTGGCCCGGGTCCGCGCTGCCGTCGGCGCCGGTGTCGTCACCGACGTCACCGCCCTCACCGCCCTCACCGCCGTCGCCGGTGAGGGCGCCGGAGTCGGTCGAGGACGTCGTCCTGTGGGAGGCCGGAACGTCACTGCCGTCCTCGGCTCCCTCGGAGGTGGTGGGCTCGCCCGGGCGCGTCGGCTCGCCGTTCTCGCCGGTGCGGGGAGTGCCGTTGCCGTCGTTGCCCGGCAGCGTCGGTTGCGGCGAGTGCGGCTCGGGCCACGTCTGCAGCGCCCGCGAGTCCTCGGTGGAGTCGTCGACGAACGCCGTGCCCGCCATCAGCATCGCGGCGACGGCGGCGCCGGACGCGATGCTGGCGAACCAGGCGGCCTTCCGCCACGTTCGGGGCGGCGTCACGGACGCGGGCACCGAACCGAGGTCGAACGTGCCGAGGCCGCGAGGGGAGGCCGGGTAGACCCGGGCGTCCTCGTCGTCGTGGGCGTCCGCCTCGGTCGGCGGGGTCAACAGGACCCGCCTGCGCCGGGTGAGTCGCGATCCGGGTTCGATCTCCTCCGCGAGTGCCAGATCGCCGGTCGCGTCGGGGTAGTCGTCGACGCGACCCTCTGGCTGGTCGTCGGGTTGGTCGTCGGGTTGGGCGTCGGGTTGGGCGTAGTGGGTCTCCGGCTGCGCGTCGACCGGCGGGATCGGCTCGGTCCGCGCGTGCGAGGCGATGCCACCTCGTGCGGAAGGGGTCCACCTCCCCGGCCCGGGCCGGTGCCGGTGACCGGAGGTGCGGGGTTCCTCGGCGGGGACGTGTCCGCGTTCGTGGTGCTCGTGGTGCCCCTCGCCCGGATCGCCCGAGACGTCCTCGACGTCCTCGAGGTCCTGGATATCCGGGATGTCGAGGACACCGATGCGCCCGGTGTCCTCGTCGCAACCGGGGGGCCGGTCGCCGTGGGCAACGTCGAATGGTCCGGTCATGCCGGGTGGACGCCTCCTCCCGCTGCCGCGCCCACGCGCGACAGCGTCGCCGTGGGGCTCGGACGAAGGAGGCCGCGCGCCCGCGTCGTCGCAGGCGACCCTGCATGTGCGGACCGATCGACGTAGGCGTTCGTGCCACCCCTCGCGCTCACCTGAAGCAGAGTAGGAGTTTTTGTGCCCGGTGGTGGGCCAAGAGCGTCGGCGTCCGCCCGATTCACCCTCTCGGGGCGACGGCACCGCACGTCGGTGCCGTGGCCGGGCGCCTCAACCGCCGCTGCGGAAGCGCGCCTGGGTCGACTGGAGAGCCTTGGTCGAGACCGCGCCCGAGCCCAGGGCCAACAGCACGGCGAGGATGTCCATCACCGTTCCCCCGGAGGTGAAGAGCAGAGCCACCACCGCGGTCCCGGCGGTGGCCCCGGCGATCGGCCACCGCGATCGCACGTAGTCCGCGATCGGACCGCCGCCCGCCCGCTTGTTCGCCGCGCTGTTCAACATGGCCAGGTAGCCGAGGTGGCCGAGGGCTGCGAGCACGCTCGCGATCGCGATCACGACGGCGATGATGTTGATGATGTCCATGACACCAGTGTGCCGCCGACCGGCCCGGCTCCGGGTCAGGGACATCCCTGAGATCGGACAACGGTGCTGAACCGGGCCCGTGCGGTCGAGTGCCGTCAGCGCCCGAGGCGTCCCCGGCCGAGGTTCAGCAGCGCCATGGCCAGCTGCCTGCCCTCGGGTCCCAGCTCGCGGTAGCGCGCGAGGACGTCCATCTCGCGGTTGTAGACGATGCGCGGGCCGCCGGCGGCCATCCGGGCGGCGCCGATCGTCTTCGACACCTCGGCACGCCGTTTCACCAGCCGGAGGATCTCGGCGTCCAGCCAGTCGATCTCCTTGCGGAGCTCGTCGATCTCCTCGGCGCCGGCAGGCGCCGGCCGGTCGGAGTGGGCGCTCTGGTCGGTGTCGTGGGTCTGGGCGTTCATCGTGACCTCTTCTCAGTCGTGGAGGTGGTCCGGGCCCCAAGACGACGAAAGCCCCGGGGTCCGGTGGACTCCGAGGCTTTCGTGATGACTGATGGCACTACGCGATCACGGGAGCCGGAGTCCGGATCCCGTAGAAAAATCGGAACGCGTCGTGTCGCACGAAGTCGAGTATGCCACACGAGCGGCCCCCCGAAGCCGTTGGTGACGGGGACGACAGGCGCTTGTCGCTACGCCTTGCGCAGTCGCGCGACGACGCCGTCGATGTCGGCCTGCAGCAGGTGCGGGCGGCCGGGAGCCGCGGGGGCCGGGCGAAGCCGGCGGCGACGTAACATCGAGACCGTCCCTTCCAGGCCGGGCAGCTGCTGCGGATGCCGTGCGTGACCGTGGTCGGTACGCGAGGTGGCCGAGAGACCGCGCCGTGGGCGATCGGTTCGTCGTCGGTGGTATCGAGTAGCGTCTGCGCACGTCAGCTCGCCAGGCACGTCGTTAGGCTCAGTCACTCACGATGAACACCCTGTTCGACCTCCTCCCCGAACCGGCAGGCTCCGGCCGAGCCGGCGCCTCACCAGCGGGTTCCGCCCACGACCACGCGGACCTGCTGGACGACCTCAACCCCGCGCAGCGTGCGGCGGTGGAGCACCAGGGGCGTCCGCTGCTCGTGGTCGCCGGGGCCGGTTCCGGCAAGACCCGCGTGCTGACCAGGAGGATCGCCTACCTGCTCGCGGCGAGGGACGTGCATCCCGGCCAGATCATGGCGATCACCTTCACGAACAAGGCCGCCGCCGAGATGCGCGAGCGGGTCGCCGACCTGGTCGGTCGCCGCGCCGGGCCGATGTGGGTGTCGACCTTCCACTCGATGTGCGTGCGCCTGCTGCGGCGTGAGGCGAAGACGTTGGAGATGACGTCCAACTTCTCCATCTACGACGCCGACGACAGCAGGCGCCTCATGACGCTCGTGGGAAGGGACCTGGACCTCGACCCCAAGCGGTACTCGGCACGCGCGCTCGCCACCCACGTGTCGAACTGGAAGAACGAGCTGATCGACCCCGACGCGGCGGCCCAGGCGGCGGCGAGCGACTTCGATCGCAAGGCGGCGGAGGCGTACCGCGAGTACCAGCGCAGGCTGGTGCAGGCCGGGGCCATGGACTTCGACGACCTGATCATGCGGACGGTCGAGCTCTTCCAGGCGTTCCCGGACGTCGCCGAGCACTACCGGCGGCGGTTCCGCCACGTGCTCGTCGACGAGTACCAGGACACCAACCACGCGCAGTACACGCTGGTGCGCGAGCTGGTGGGTACCGAGCCCACCGAGTCCGGGCCGGCGCCCTCGGAGCTGTGCGTGGTCGGTGACGCCGACCAGTCGATCTACGCGTTCCGCGGGGCGACCATCCGCAACATCGAGGAGTTCGAACGCGACTTCCCGAACGCGCGCAGCATCCTGCTGGAGCAGAACTACCGGTCGACGCAGACGATCCTGTCGGCCGCCAACGCGGTCATCGCGCGCAACTCCGGTCGCCGCGACAAGCGGCTGTGGACCGACGCGGGCGACGGCGAGCGGATCGTCGGCTACGTGGCGGACAACGAGCACGACGAGGCCGCCTTCGTGGCCGGTGAGATCGACGCGCTCGCCGACCGCGGGGAGGCGAAGTACTCCGACGTCGCCGTCTTCTACCGGACCAACAACCAGTCGCGGGTGTTCGAGGAGATCTTCATCCGGCTCGGGCTGCCGTACCGGGTCGTCGGTGGCGTGCGGTTCTACGAGCGCAAGGAGGTCCGGGACGCCCTGGCCTACCTGCGGGTGCTGTCGAACCCCGAGGACACGGTCAGCCTGCGCCGCATCCTCAACGTGCCGAAGCGCGGCATCGGCGACCGCGCCGAGGCCGTGGTCGCCACCCACGCCGAGCGCGAACGGATCTCCTTCGCCGCCGCGCTGAGGGACGCCGTGGACGGCCGGGTCCCGCTGCTCAACCCGCGCTCGCAGAAGGCGATCACCGCGTTCGTGGAGCTCGTGGACGGGCTGCGGGAGCTGGTCGACGAGGGCACCGACGTCGCCGACGTGCTGGAGGCCGTGCTCGACCGCACGGGGTACCGGGCGGAGCTGGAGGAGTCCAGGGACCCGCAGGACGCGACGCGGCTGGAGAACCTCGACGAGCTGGTGACGGTCGCCAGGGAGTTCACCGAGTTCGCGCAGACGGTGCAGGCGGAGTCGGCCGGCCAGGACGGTGACGACGCCGGTGAGACCGTCGACGACCTCGACGAGGACGTCGGGGTTCCCGAGCCGGGTTCGCTCCCCGCGTTCCTGGAGCGGGTGTCGCTGGTCGCGGACGCGGACTCCATCCCGTCGCCCGACGGTGGCGAGGACGGCGAGGACGGCGAGGACGGTGACGACGATCAGGGCGTGGTGACGCTCATGACCGTGCACACGGCCAAGGGGCTGGAGTATCCCGTGGTGTTCTGCACGGGCTGGGAGGACGGCGTCTTCCCGCATCTGCGGGCGCTGGGCGAGCCGAAGGAGCTCGCGGAGGAGCGCCGGCTGGCCTACGTCGCCATCACCCGGGCGCAGCGCCGCCTGTACGTCTCGCGGGCGCTCGTGCGCACGGCGTGGGGGCAACCGATGAGCAATCCGGCCTCCCGGTTCCTCGACGAGATTCCCGAGGAGCTCGTCGACTGGCGCAGGCAGGAGCCCACACGCCAGGCGCGGTCTCCGCGGGAGGCCACCACGTGGGGACGCAGGCCGGGGACGGGCTCCGACTCGGCTCAGGCGGGCCTCGCGGCGGGCGGGATGCGCACCACCTCGTTCCAGGGTTTCTCGGCGCCGAGGCGGGGCGACGCGTGGAAGAACACGGTGGCGTTGAAACTCGACGTCGGCGACCGGGTCAACCACGACAAGTACGGCCTGGGCACGGTCGTGGCCACCGAGGGGGCGGGCCCGCGGGCCACGGCCACGATCGACTTCGGCAGCGCGGGCACCGTGCGGCTCATGCTGATCGGCAGCGTCCCGATGGTGAAGTTGTAGGTTCGCGGCGCGAAGAGCCCGTTTCTGTCGGACCCCACGGATAATCTCTCCCTCGAACACAGGTTCGACAGGGAGGGTCCATGGTGGGTCGTGTCACGGCCGGGGTGGTGTCCGGTCCGGGGACAGGCGCGACACACGGCGCGGCCCGGGAGTCGGTGGACTCCCGGGCCGCGTGGATCCTGTTCGAGCGCGGTGCCGCACCGGGCGGTGCGGCACCGGTCGCGCCGGTTGTGTCGAGAGGGTTCGGGTCAGAGGTAGACCCCGCGGGCGGCCAGCCAGGCCTGCGGGTCGACCTTCTGGCCGCCCTGGTGCACCTCGAAGTGCAGGTGCGGGCCGGTCGACTGGCCCTTGTTGCCGATGACGGCGATCTGCTCGCCCGCCTTGACCCGCTGGCCGACCTGCACGGAGAAGCTGTCCATGTGGCCGTAGACGTGGATCGTGCCGTCGTCGAGCTGCACGCGCACCCAGAGGCCGAAGCCGCTGGCGGGGCCCGCCTCGATCACGGTGCCGTCGGCGGCGGAGACGATCGGGGTGCCGATGGCGTTGGCGATGTCGACGCCGTAGTGGGTGCCGCCCCAGCGGGCGCCGTACCCGGAGGAGAAGACGCCCTGTGCCGGGAGCACGAACTTGGGGCGCGCGGCTTCCTCGGCGGCCTTGCGGCGCTCCTCGGCTTCGCGCTCCAGTCGCTCCTCGGTGAGCTCGGCGCTCTCGGTGAGCTTCTGCGCCTCGGCGGAGGCGTCGGTGGGGTCGGCGGCGACCTGGAGCAGCACGGGCGCGCCTGCGCGGGCGTTGCCACCGACGCCCGCGGCGCCTCCGGTGGTCATGGCCGCGTTCGCGTCACCCGCGTTGGCCAGGGGCGTCACGTCGGTGTGGCGGTCGTTCGACTCGCCGGACGTGGCCTGGATCGTCTGTCCTGCTGCTGCGGCGGCGAACGCGCCTGCCGCGACGGCGGCCACCATCACACGGCCTCGCAGCGCCGACGACGGCGCGGGAAGCCGGTGCGAGCCCCGGGCACGAACGACAGCACTGTCCAGTGCTTCTTCGAGTGCCGGGGAAGGACCTTGGCCGCCGGGGGAGCGGTGTCGAGCCAAGACAGCGCCTTCCGTTACTCGGGGGAGTCAGTCGCGATCCGCCGGGCGGGGGGACCCGGTTGAGCGGTGTCGGGGTACCGCTCGTGGTTCGTGATCTGACCGTAATGGGGACTGCGGGACAGTAACGAAATGGTGGCGCTGGGAGCAAGGTTCCCCCGGCGGTGACGGTGCCGTGGGATGCCGTCGCGGTGCGTGGGCGACTCCATGACGACAGGTAGACGGGGGTTCCCTCACAAAATGTGATGTGCATTACATCTAGGCAACCGGAGGTTTGAAACGGCGTGAATGCGATCCCGATCACTGCGTGCGCGCGCTTGGTGTCCGCCGCGGTACCGGGGCCGCCCGGCTACCCTCGTCGCCGGAAGTTCCGCGCGGCGCGGGCTGCTGTGCCGGGTGCGCCGCGTCGCCCGCGACGCCGGCACGGGGGTGGATCATCGGACCACGACGCGCAGACGTGACCGCGGCACCGTCGGCGGCACCACCCGACCGGCTTTCGGGCGGCGAGGACGGCCTCGACCGCCGACTGCTCACCGCCGCGATGGTCGTCGCGCTGGTCGGTGCGGCGCTGCGCGCGGTGGGTGGAGTGGTCCCGGCGGTCGACGGCGCGGAGCCCGGTTTCACCAGTGCGCCGTTACTCGTCGCACTCGCGCTCGCCCCCGTCCTGCTCGCCGGTGTGGTGGCCGCCCGGTCCCGGTTCGCGCCGGCCGCCGCCGTCCTCGTGGGCGCGGCTGTCCTGGCTCCGGGCGCGGCCGTGGTCGATCTCCAGCTCGTGGTCGATCCCTCGGTGGCGTCCCGGCCCGAGCTCTACCTGCCCGTCGACCTCGCCGCGCCCGCGCCGTCGGTGGGTCTGTGGGCGTTGCTCGCCGGTCACGTGGCCGTCGTGGTCGCGGGGGTGCTCGCGTTCGGAGTGCTGCGCGGGGGCGAGCCGGGTGTCGTCGGCGGCTTCGGTACCGACGGCGCCGAGGGTGCCGACGGTGTGCTCGCGGGCTGGCGGCGCCGTTCCGTGCTCCTCGCGCTGGCGGTCGCCGTGGTCGGGGCGTGCGGGCTCGTGATGACGCCCTTCTCTTCGGACGACGTGTACCTGCTCGCGCAGAACGCGTTCGAGGGACCCACGGTGGCGCTGGTGGGTCACGTGGTGTGCGCGCTCGCTCTGCCCGTGGGCGCGGTGCTGCTCGTGGCCGAGTTCCGTGACGCCTCCGTGGCGCGTGGAGGGCTGGCCGGGTTGGCGTCGGCGCTCGCCGCGATGAGTGTCCCGGCGCTGGTCGCCGCGGTCGCCATGCCGTCCCTCCACGTCGGTGCGGGTTCCGTTCTGGCCGGGATCGGCGTCCTCGGCCTCGGCGTGGTGGCCTTCCTCGGGCGAGCCGACGGGAGGGCCGCGACGGACACCGAGCCGGCGCGGATGCCGGGCCGTCGGGGCCTCGAGGTGAGCACGGGCGCGGTCGCCGTGGCGACGGGCGCGCTGGCCGTGGTGGGTGCGCTGCTGCCGCAGGTGGAGGTCGGTGGCGGTGTCGGTGGCGCTGCCGAGGCGCCGCAGAGTCCGGCGCGTTTCCTCCTCCTCGCCGCGGGTGTGGTGCTGGCCGTGCCGGGTGCCGCACTGTTCGTCGCGCGGCCGGCTCCGGTGGTGCGGCCGGTGGTGTCGATGGTGTGGGTCGGGGTGCCCCTCGCCGCGGCCGCCGTGCTCGACACGGCTCTCACCACGGGCTACACGTCGTCGCTGCTGTCCGGGGCGGGACCGGCGGGAACCGGGTTCGGCGACCGGCTCACGGCGGCGTCGATCGGTTCGGGCCCCGGCGTGCTGTGGGCGTGGCTCGCGATGGTGGGGGCGGCGGTGACCGCGTGTTGTTCCGTCGTCGCGGGCGTGGTCGAGCGCGAGGACGTCGACGAGGACGTCGACGAGGACGAGGTCGGGGACGAGCCCGGGCTGTCGGCGGTGGCGCTGCGGATGCTCACGCCGCTGACCGCGGCGGCGGTGCTGGTGATCGCGGCGTTCGTGACGCCGATGGTGACCGCGGTCGGCTACGTCGAGCCGGGGCTGGTCTCCGATGTGGGGCCGCCGACGTGGGGACTCGCCGCGGCGCTGGTCACCGTGGTCGGCGGCTGTGTGCTCGTCACCAGGAGCAGGCCGGAGCGCGCGGCCGCGGTGCTGGTGGGCGCGGCGGGGGTGATGGGCCTGCGCGCGGCCACCGTGCCGCTGGTCGGTGGCGAGATCGACGGGTCGTCCGCGGGGCTCGGACTGTGGTTCTCGCTGGGCGCGGTCGTGGTTCTCCTCGGGTGCGCCGCGATCGCCGTGCTCGGTCGTCGGCGGCCGTGACGGCGGCTCCGGGAGAGGTGTGCGCCAGGCCTCACCCGATCGGGTTGGAGGGTCTCACCCGCAGCGCGATTTTCGCCACACTTCCCAGCTCAGACGGGGTGCGGTGACCCAGTTCACCTGACGCGGACGATGTCCTGAGCGGCCGGCTCGATAGGGTCGACGGCGTCCGGCAGCACGGTTTCACACAAACCACATTTGGCGTGTCGTCAGGAGACTGAAGTAGTGGATCTCTACGAGTATCAGGCGAAGGAGCTGTTCGCCGCCCACGGTGTTCCGGTACTGCCGGGATCCGTGGTCGGCGAGGCGGAGGAAGCCCGCCGGGCGGCCGAGGAAATCGGTGGCCAGGTCGTGGTGAAGGCGCAGGTGAAGACAGGTGGCCGCGGTAAGGCCGGTGGTGTGAAGCTCGCCGCCGACCCGGCCGAGGCCGTGGAGAAGGCCCGAGCGATCCTCGGACTGGACATCAAGGGACATGTGACGCGCCGGGTGCTGGTGACCGAGGCGTCCGAGATCGCCGAGGAGTACTACTTCTCGTTCCTGCTCGACCGCGCCAACCGCACCTTCCTGGCCATGGCCTCCGCCGAAGGCGGTATGGAGATCGAGCAGCTCGCCGTCGAGCGGCCCGAGGCGCTGGCGAAGGTCCCGGTGAGCCCGCTCACCGGTGTCGACCTCGACAAGGCGCGCGAGATCGTGACCCAGGCGAACTTCCCCGAGGCGGTTCGGGAGAAGGCCGCCGAGGTGGTCGTCAAGCTGTGGGAGACGTTCGTCGCCGAGGACGCCACCCTCGTCGAGGTGAACCCGCTGGTGCGGGACCCGAAGGACGAGGTCGTCGCCCTCGACGGCAAGGTGACGCTCGACGACAACGCGGACTTCCGCCAGCCGAAGCACGCCGACTTCGTCGACGTCGAGGCGGAGGACCCGCTGGAGGCCAAGGCCAAGGACAAGGGCCTCAACTACGTGAAGCTCGACGGCCAGGTCGGCATCATCGGTAACGGTGCCGGTCTCGTGATGTCCACGCTGGACGTCGTGGCTTACGCGGGTGAGCGCCACGGTGGTGTGCGCCCCGCGAACTTCCTCGACATCGGTGGTGGCGCCTCGGCCGAGGTCATGGCCGCCGGCCTCGATGTCATTCTCGGTGACCCCGACGTCAAGAGCGTGTTCGTCAACGTGTTCGGCGGCATCACCGCGTGCGACGCGGTGGCCAACGGCATCGTCGAGGCGCTGAAGATCCTGGGTGACGACGCGACCAAGCCGCTGGTCGTGCGGCTCGACGGCAACAACGTCGAGGAGGGTCGTCGCATCCTCGCCGAGGCGGCGCACCCGCTCGTGACGCTGGTGGACACCATGGACAGCGCGGCCGACAAAGCCGCCGAGTTGGCTTCGGCAGGTGCGTGAACAACATGTCGATCTTCCTGAACAGTGACTCCAAGATCATCGTCCAGGGCCTGACCGGGTCCGAGGGCACCAAGCACGCCACCAAGATGCTGGCGGCGGGCTCGAACATCGTGGGCGGCGTGAACGCCCGCAAGGCGGGTCAGACAGTCACGATCAACGGCAAGGACCTCACGGTCTTCGGCACGGTCGCCGAGGCCATGAAGGAGACCGGCGCCGACGTCAGCGTGATCTTCGTGCCGCCGAAGTTCGCGAAGGACGCGGTCATCGAGGCCGTCGACGCCGAGATCCCCCTCGCCGTGGTGATCACCGAGGGCATCCCGGTGCACGACTCGGCCATGTTCTGGGCGCACGCGTGCGCCAAGGGCAACACGACGCGGATCATCGGCCCGAACTGCCCGGGCATCATCTCGCCGGGACAGTCGAACGCCGGCATCATCCCGGCCGACATCACCGGCCCGGGCCGGATCGGCCTGGTGTCGAAGTCGGGCACGCTGACCTACCAGATGATGTACGAGCTGCGTGACATCGGTTTCTCGACCGCCATCGGCATCGGCGGCGACCCGATCATCGGCACCACGCACATCGACGCGCTGGAGGCGTTCCAGGCCGACCCGGAGACCGACCTCATCGTGATGATCGGTGAGATCGGCGGGGACGCCGAGGAGCGCGCCGCCGAGTACATCAAGGCCAACGTCACCAAGCCCGTCGTCGGCTATGTCGCCGGTTTCACGGCGCCCGAGGGCAAGACGATGGGTCACGCCGGCGCGATCGTCTCCGGTTCGTCCGGTACGGCGCAGGCGAAGAAGGAGGCCTTGGAGGCCGCCGGTGTGAAGGTCGGCAAGACCCCCACCGAGACCGCCGAGCTCGCCCGCGAGCTGTACAAGGCACTCTGACGCGAGACGAGGGGCGGGCGACGGTGGGCCGCCGTCCGCTCACGGAGAACGGGGCCGGGCACCTGATGTGCACGGCCCCGTTCCGCGTCCGGGATGATCTGTGTAAAAAGGGCACCGGAACAGCGAAACCGCGCGCGGGCACACCGCGTCGAAGACGTGGGCGGGAGTCGGCACCGTCGATCGGGGGCAGAGCCGCGGCGCGACGCTGTTGCGGCGGGCGCGGGGCCGACCGCGACCTTTCGAGCTCGAGACGACAGGAGAACACGGATGACCTTCCCGAGCGGCACGCCGGGTGGATTCCCGGGCCAGGGCCCGCAACAGCCGCACCAGCCGTACCCGGGCCCGCCGTCGGCCGGGCGGCCTGCGCTGCCTCTGCCGAAGATTCTGTTGTTGGCGACCGGCGGCCTCGGGGTGGTGAACCTCTTCCTGGCTTTCGCCAACGTCGGCGGCCGCGCCAGCTTCTACGAGGCGGGGTTGGGTTGGGTTCCGGCGCTGCTGTTCATCGCCGGTGCCGTCGCCGCGATCAGCTTCCTGCCCGGTGAGGAGAAGCCGGGTGCGTGGCCCGCGCTGCTGTCGCTCGGCACCATGCTCGCGTTCCTGTTCACCGTGTTCCAGCGCGGCGACCTCGCCGTGGGCGGCATCCTCGTGTTGATCCTGGGGCTCGCGCAGGCCGGCGTCGCGGTCACGGCGTACCTGCTGGAGGCGGGCATCATCAAGCCCAGCACCGGTCAGCCCCAGCCCTACGGCCAGAGCTTCCCGCAGACCGGCGGCTTCGGTCAGCCGGGTCAGCCGGGGCAGTTCGGTGGCGTGCCGCAGAGCCCGCAGGCTCCGCAGCAGCCGGGTCAGCCCGGCTCGTCGTCGGAGGGCTCGGGTGGCTTCGCGGCGCCGACGAAGTTCGCGCAGCCCGTGCAGCCGCAGCAGCAGGCCACCACGTACGCGCCGCAGCACGGCCAGTTCTTCCAGCCGTCGGGTGACGCGGGCCAGCAGTCCGGGCAGTCGGGGCAGCCGAGCCAGTCGAGCCAGCCCGGGCAGCCGGGCCAGTCCGGTCAGCCGGGTCAGGCCGGTCAGACCGGCAGCCAGGGCGGCTCCAGCAGCTGACCGGTGACGTCTCGTCGGAGGGTGAGTCCCGTCCCACCGCGTTCGCGGTGGCGGCGTGGCTCACCCTCCTGACGGCGTCCGGGTGCGAGGGTGCCCACCATGGGCAGACCGACCGTGCGCGAACGGGAGTTGGGGCTCGACCGCATCCGGGTGCTCCTCGGCGTCGCGGCCGGCCCGATCGTCACCGGATACGCCGTGGTCGCGAGCCTGCTCGTCGTGGTGGCGGCGCTCGCGCCGAGAGCCGAGTTCTCCACGACGGGCGTGCTCTTCGCCGCCTGCCCCGCATGGCTGGCCGCCTACCAGGTCCCGCTCGACATCGACGGCGCGCCGTTGGGCGTGCTGCCCCTGCTCCCGACGATCGCGGTCGTGCTCGTCGTGTTCCGCACGGCGGTGTCGGCGTCGCGCCGACTCGATCTCCTCGACGACGGCCTGGGCGGAGTCGTGGGCCGCGCCCTGCCGGTCGTGGGTGTGGTGGCGGGGGCGCACGCGTTGACGGCCGTGGCCTTCGTGGGAATCTCCATCGGCTCGGTGGTGGAGCCGCAGTTCCCCGAGGCGATCGTGATGCCCACGGTGGTGGCCGTCGTGGCCGCGCTGGCGGGCGTGGCCATGGCCTCGTCGGAGGAGTGGGTACACCGCCTCGATCCCGTGGCCGTGCGCGGAGTACGGGCCGGGCTCCTGGCCTTCGGAGCCCTCTTCGGCCTGGGAGCGCTGGCCTACGTCGGGGCGACGGTGGCGGCGTGGCCCACCCTCGGGTCGTTGTTCGACGCCTTCTCGCCCGACCCGGGAAGTGCGGTGGGCATGGTGCTGCTCAGCACCGCGTACGTGCCCAACGCGGCGGTGCTCGCCGCGAGTGTGCTCACCGGCGGTGGATTCGCCATCGGGGCGGTGTCGGTGAGTGCCTTCTCGATGAACCCGGGGCCGGTGCCCGCCGTGCCCGTGCTCGCGGGGCTGCCCGCCGAGTACGGGTCGTGGTGGCCGCTGCTGCTGGTCGTCCCCGCTGTTCTCGGTGCGCTCGTGGGGTGGTCGCTGCGGGACGTCGACGAGAGCGCGGGCGTGCGACTGCGTGCGGTGCTCGTGGCGGGTGTGGTCTGCGCGTTCTGCGCGGTGGTGGTGGCGGCGTTCACAGGCGGTGCTCTCGGTGGCGGTGCCTACGATCCCGTCTCGGTGCGCGCGGAGGTGTTCTCCCTCACGACCTTCGCCTTCGTCGTCGCGCCCGGCGCCGCGGTCGTGTGGCTGACCGGCCCGAAGTCCGTTTCGCACCGCCCCCCTCGACGCCGGCGGCGACCGCGGCGCCCTTAGGGTTGGTGGCACCAGCTCAGTTGCCGTGCGTCCGGCGCACGTCCCGGTGAGGAGAACCCACTGGCTATCCGTTTGCGACTTCCGGCACGGGCGAGGACGGTGGTGCTCGCCTCGGGTTCGGGGACCCTGCTGCAGGCCGTGCTCGACGCGGCGGCCGAGGACTCGTACCCGGCGGAGGTCGTGGCCGTCGGTACCGACCGCGAGGGGGTCCAGGCGCTCGCCCGGGCGGAGCGCATGGGCGTACCGACCTTCACGGTGAAGATGAGCGACCACCCCGACCGAGCGGCCTGGGACAAGGCGCTCACCGAGGCCGTCGCCGCCCACCGACCCGACCTCGTGGTCTCCGCCGGGTTCCTCAAGATCCTCGGCCCGGAGTTCCTGGCGCGCTTCCCCCACCGGGTCATCAACACCCATCCCGCGCTGCTGCCGGCCTTCCCGGGTATCCGGGCGGTGGCCGACGCGTTGCAGCTCGGGGCCAAGGTGACCGGGTCCACCGTGCACTTCGTGGACGCCGGTGTGGACACCGGGCCGATCATCGCGCAGGAAGCCGTGGTCGTGGAGCCCGACGACGACGAAGCGACGTTGCACGAGCGCATCAAGGCCGTGGAGCGCAGGTTGCTCGTGGACGTCATCGCGAAACTTGGCCGTGCGGGGTGCACGGTGGACGGACGGAAGGTGAGGTTCTCGTGAGCGAGCAGACCCCGGTGGCGGGACAGCGGCCCGTACGACGTGCGTTGATCGGCGTGTCCGACAAGCGAGGCCTGCTGGAACTCGCGACGGGGTTGCACGCGGCGGGGGTGGAGATCGTCTCCACGGGCGGCACGGCGAAGGTCATCGCCGACGCCGGTGTGCCGGTGACCCCGGTCGAGGAGGTCACCGGCTTCCCCGAGTCGTTGGACGGCCGGGTGAAGACGCTGCACCCGCGCGTGCACGCGGGGCTGCTGGCCGACACGACGCGCGAGGAGCACCGCGAGCAGCTGCGTTCGCTGGACATCGCTCCGTTCGACCTGCTCGTGGTGAACCTCTACCCGTTCGAGAGCACCGTCGCGTCGGGTGCCGGCCTCGACGAGTGCGTCGAGAACATCGACATCGGCGGCCCGGCGATGGTGCGCGCCGCGGCCAAGAACCACGCGAGTGTCGCGGTGGTCGTGGACCCGTCGCGCTACGACTGGGTGCTGGACCGGGTGCGCGGCGGCGGGTTCGACCTCGACGAGCGGCGGCGGCTCGCCGCGACGGCGTTCGCCCACACGGCGGCCTACGACACGGCCGTGGCGTCGTGGTTCGCGAGCGCGTACGCGCCCGACTCCGAGGCCTCGGAGAGCGGCTTCCCCGACTTCCTCGGCAGTACCTGGCAGCGGCACGCCGTGCTGCGTTACGGCGAGAACCCGCACCAGAGGGCCGCGCTCTACCGTGGTTCCGAGCCGGTCGGGCTCGCCTACGCCGAGCAGTTGCACGGCAAGGAGATGTCGTACAACAACTACGTCGACACCGATGCGGCGCGGCGTGCGGCGTTCGACTTCGCCGACCCCGCCGTGGCGATCATCAAGCACGCCAACCCGTGCGGTATCGCGGTGGGTGTCGACGTCGCGGAGGCACACCGCAAGGCGCATGCATGCGACCCGGTGTCGGCCTTCGGTGGTGTCATCGCCGCCAACCGCCAGGTGACGCTGGAGCTCGCGGAGCAGATCGCCGACGTGTTCACCGAGGTCGTGCTCGCACCCGGCTTCGACGACGACGCGCTGGAAGTGTTGACGCGCAAGAAGAACATCCGCCTGCTGCGGCTGCCGGAGCGGGCGTGGGCCGACACCACGGAGCTGCGGCCGATCTCCGGCGGGGTGCTCGTGCAGGCCGCCGACCGCATCGACGCCGACGGCGACGATCCGGCCAACTGGACGCTCGCCACCGGTGAGGCCGTCGACGAGGCCACCCTGGCCGACCTGGCCTTCGCGTGGCGGGCGATCAGGGCGGTGAAGTCGAACGCCATCCTGCTCGCGCACGAGCAGTCCACGGTGGGCGTCGGCATGGGACAGGTGAACCGCGTCGACGCGGCCCGCCTGGCGGTGAACCGGGCCGGAGACCGCGCCAAGCAGGCGGTGGCGGCCTCCGACGCGTTCTTCCCGTTCCCCGACGGCCTCGAGGTCCTGTTGAACGCCGGAGTGCGTGCGGTGGTCCAGCCCGGCGGTTCCGTGCGGGACGCCGAGGTGATCGCCGCGGCCGAGGCCGTGGGCGCCACCGTGTACTTCACCGGTACCCGCCACTTCACCCACTGATCGTTCGCTGCCGCCGCCGGTGCGTGTCGGGCTCTCCCGGCGCCCCGGCGGCGGTGTCGTTTCCGCACTCGTCACCGCCGCTCCCGCCACGCGCGGGCGCGGGCGGGCGCTCCCAGCTGCGCTGATTGCGCTGCGCTGCTCGACGTCGCTCTGAGCAGCGCGTTCTGCGTCACTCGACTCGGTGTCCCTGCTTGACAGGTGTGGGGGGGCCGACGTTTACTGAAGTTGTCGAACATGCGTTCGATTGCCGTCTTCCCCGCGGCGCGTCCTACGCCTGTCGACCTGCGGTCGACGTGCGCGAAGTCGGTGTGAGGGGAGGTGAAGTCGATGTCCGAAGGGCTGTTCGGGGCCGAGTCGAACGAGGGCTCGGTGACGCGGATCCGGCCGGAGCGAACGGGAGCATCCAGGGGCACCGTCGCGCGGCTGGCGGCGTTGCCCGGGGTGAGCACGGCCAGCGCGGTGGCCGATGCCGCCGAACACGCGAAGGCGGCGGGGCAGGTGCTGCCCGTGGCGCCCGCTCTCGCCGGTCTGCTGCCTCGCGAGGGGCTGCGCAGAGGCAGCACCGTGGCGGTCCGGGGCTCGACGTCGCTTCTGCTCGCCCTCCTCGCCGAGGCGACGGCGCGGGGCTCCTGGGCGGCGGTGGTGGGCGTGCCCGGGTTGGGCCTGGTGGCCGCTGAGGAACTCGGGGTGGAGCTGGCCCGGCTGGCGCTGGTTCCCCACCCCGGCGCGGAGTTCCCGGCGGTCACCGCCGCCCTGCTCGACGGGCTCGATCTCGTCGCGGCACGCCCGCCCGCCGGTCCGGGGAGTGAGACGCTCGCGCGGCGGTTGTCGGCGCGGGCTCGGCAACGCGGTTCGGTGCTGCTCTCCCTCGGGGCGTGGCCGGGTGCGGAGGTCGAGCTGCGGTGCCGGACGGTCCGGTGGACCGGGACAGAGGACGGCCACGGTCACCTCCGGGAGCGTGAGGTCGTGGTGGAAGCCAGGGGCCGGGCGGCGCTGGCCCGGCCGGTGCGGGCCACGGTCCTGCTGCCGGGCCCGAAGGGCGTCGTCGGGGTGCCGGACACCGCTCTTCCCACCACGTCGCGTTCGGCCGCTCCGGTGGCCCCGGTGCGGGAGGTCGCGGGATGAGTATCCGGTCCGCCCCCGCGCGTCGGGTGGTGGTGTGGTGCCCGGACTGGCCGGTCGTGGCGGCCTGTGCCTCGTCACAGGGGGCCGTGCCCGGTCCGGCCGCCGTGTTCGCGGCGAACCGCGTCGTGTCGTGTTCTCCGGCCGCGCGGACGGCCGGAATCACGCGGGGGATGCGTCGCAGGGAGGCGCAGGCGCGATGCCCCGAGCTCGCGGTGTTCGCCGCGGACGAGGACAGGGACGCGCGGCTGTTCGAGTCGGTCGCCGGTGCCGTGGAGGAGCTCGTCGTCGGTGTCGAGGTCGTGCGCCCCGGGCTCGTGGCCGTCCCGGTCGGCGGAGCAACGGCGTACTTCGGTGGTGAACTGCCGCTGGCCGAGCAGCTGATCGACCACGTCGCCGTCCGCGCGGGTGTGGAGTGCCAGATCGGGATCGCGGACGGGTTGTTCGCCGCGACGCTGGCGGCACGGCGTGGGGCCGTCGTGGAACCCGGCGGCACTCCCGAGTTCCTGGCGCCGTTGAGCATCACCGAGCTCGACCAGCCGGATGCGAACCGGGCGGAGTTGGTGGGCCTGTTGCACAGGCTCGGGCTGCGCACGCTGGGGGCGTTCGCGGAGTTGGCCGAGCGGGAGGTGACCGACCGGTTCGGCCGCGCCGGGCTGGTGGCCCACAGGTTGGCGCGAGGCCAGGACGAGCGACCTCCGTTCCGGCGGACCCCGCCTCCCGAGTTGGAGCTCGTCGAGTCGTTCGAGCCCGCGCTGGATCGGGTGGACACGGCGGCCTTCACCGCGCGAACGCTCGCGGCGCGGTTTCACGCCGGGCTCGCCTCCCGCGGGCTGGCCTGTACACGGCTGGGCATCTACGCCACCACGGAGAACGGCGAGGAGCTGGGCCGGGTCTGGCGCTGTGCCGAGCCGCTCACGGCCGACGGGGTGGCCGACCGCGTGCGCTGGCAGTTCGAGGGCTGGCTCAGAGCAGGCCGGGGAACCCGCCCCACGGCCGGGGTGAACCTGCTGCGTCTGGTGCCCGAGGAGGTCGTGGAGGGTGAGTCGCTGCAGCTCGGGCTGTGGCCCGGAGGCGGCGCCGCCGAACACACGCCGGAGTCCGACCGCGCGGGCAGAGCGCTGGTGCACGTGCAGGGGCTGCTCGGTCCCGAGGGAGTCTGTACGGCCGTGCTGGAGGGAGGCCGCGGTCCGGGGGAGCGGGTGCGGTTGGTGCCGTGGGGCGAACGACGTGTCCCCGCCGCCGGGCACGACGCACCGTGGCCCGGCCGGATTCCGGCTCCGTCCCCGACCGTCGTGCACGATCCGGCCCCGCCCGCCGTCGTGACGGCCGTCGACGGTGCGGAGGTGGGGGTCACCGCACGCAACGAGGCGACGGCGGCTCCGTCGTGGGTCACCGTGGCCGACGGCCGGCCGCGCAGGGTCGTCGGCTGGGCCGGGCCCTGGGTGGTGCAGGCGCGCTGGTGGGCTCCCGACGGCGTGGGCACGCACGCCCGCCTGCAGGTCGTGCTCGCGGACGGGCCGGACGAGGCCGGGGACGCCGGGGACGTCGGGGACGCCGGGGACGTCGTGGACGCGCTCCTGCTGCGGTGGAGTGCCGAGCCCGGTCGAAGTCCGGTGTGGACTGTCGAGGGGACGTACGACTAGGGAACGCGCCGGGACGGTGAGACACCGCACGGGATCGACGATGTGAGGACAGGACATGGGCTGGAACAACCCGCCGGTGCCGTGGAGAGAGCTCGAACGCGCGCTGTCGGGGCGGATCGAACCCTCCGACCACCTCGGTGACGGCAACGACAGTCCCGCCTGGACTCGGCGGCGGCAGGAGTACGTGCGCCCCGTCGAGCTGACGACGCTGCGCGGCTCCGACGACACCGGGGCGGCCACGCGGGTGCCGTACGCGGAGCTGCACTGCCACTCGAACTTCAGTTTCCTCGACGGCGCGAGCCATCCCGAGGAGCTCGTGGAGGAGGCGGCGCGGCTGGGGCTCGATGCCGTCGCCCTCACCGACCACGACGGCATGTACGGCGTGGCACGGTTCGCCGAGGCCGCGCGTGAGGTGGGCATGCGCACGGTGTTCGGTACCGAGCTCAGCCTGGGGTTGTCCGCGCCGCAGAACGGAGTCGCCGACCCCGAGGGGGAGCATCTGCTGCTGTTGGCGAAGGGGCAGGACGGGTACGCGAGCCTGTGCCGGGCGGTGACGGCAGGCCAGCTCGCCGGTCACGACCTCGACGGTGAGGGCGGTGACGCCGGTGGTTCCCGGAGGTCGAAGGACCGAGCGGAGAAGGGACGGCCGGTGTACGACCTCGACGCCGTGGCCGACGAGGTCGCGGGCCGGTGCGTGGTGCTCACCGGGTGCCGGAAGGGGGCGGTGCGCAGGGCGCTCGTCGACGGTGGCCCCGACGCGGCCGCGGCACGGCTGCGGGCGCTCGTCGACCGGTTCGGCCGCGACGACGTGTACGTGGAGCTGATCGACCACGGGCAACCGCTGGACAGCACCCACAACGACGTTCTGGCGGGGCTCGCCGCCGAGCTCGGACTGCCGACCGTGGCCACCAACGTGGTGCACTACGCCACGCCGCAGCGCGGATACCTCGCCCAGACGCTGGCCGCGATCCGCGCTCGACGCGGGCTCGACGAGCTGGAGGGCTGGCTGCCGTCCGGTCCCACGGCCCACCTGCGCTCGGGCGCGGAGATGGCGCGGCGGTTCGCCCGCTATCCGGGGGCGGTGCAGCGGGCGGCCCTGCTCGGGACGGAATGCGCCTTCGAACTCCACCTCGTCGCACCGGACCTGCCGCCGTTCGACGTCCCCGAGGGGCACGACGAGGCGAGTTTCCTGCGGACGTGCACGTTCGAGGGCGCCGCGGAGCGGTACGGGCCGCGCGAACGCAACCCCGAGGCCTACCGGCAGCTGGAGCACGAGCTGGACGTGATCGAACGACTCGGGTTCCCCGGCTACTTCCTGATCGTGTGGGACATCGTCCAGTTCTGCCGCCGCCACGACATCCTGTGCCAGGGCCGGGGGTCGGCGGCGAACTCCGCGGTCTGTTACGCGCTGGGCATCACCAAGGTCGACCCGGTGCGGTGGAAACTGCTGTTCGAACGGTTCCTCGCCCCCGACCGGGACGGCTACCCGGACATCGACCTGGACATCGAGTCCGACCAGCGCGAGAAGGTCATCCAGTACGTCTACGCCAAGCACGGCAGGCTGCGCACCGCGCAGGTGGCCAACGTGATCACGTACCGGGCCCGTTCGGCGGTGCGGGACGCGGCGCGCGCGCTCGGCCACTCACCGGGCCAGCAGGACGCCTGGAGCAAGCAGATCGACCGCTGGGGCCCGCTGCGGCACGTGCACAGCCCCACCGAGCACGACGTCCCCGAGAACGTGCTCGAACTCGCGGCGGCGCTGGAGGACTTCCCCCGCCACCTCGGCATCCACTCCGGGGGCATGGTGATCTGCGACCGTCCGGTGAGCGAGGTGTGCCCGGTGGAGTGGGCCAGGATGCCGGGCCGCAGCGTGCTGCAGTGGGAGAAGGACGACTGCGCGTCGGTCGGGTTGGTGAAGTTCGACCTGCTCGGGCTGGGAATGCTGTCCGCGCTGCACTACATGGTGGACCTCGTCGCCGAGCACAAGGGCGAGCACGTCGATCTCGCCGATCTGGACCTGGAGGACGGCGAGGTCTACGCCATGTTGCGCAAGGCCGACGCCATCGGCGTGTTCCAGGTGGAGAGCCGCGCGCAGCTCGCGACCCTGCCCCGGTTGGCGCCGAAGACGTTCTACGACCTCGCCGTCGAGGTGGCGTTGATCCGTCCGGGCCCGATCCAGGGCGGTTCGGTGCATCCGTACATCCGCCGCTACACCGGTAAGGAGTCCTGGGAGCACGACCATCCGCTGTTGAAGAACGCGCTCGACAAGACGCTCGGGGTGCCGTTGTTCCAGGAGCAGCTGATGCAGATCGCGATCGACGTCGCCGACTTCACGGCGGCGGAGGCCGACGAACTGCGGCACGCGATGGGGTCGAAGCGGTCGGGCCGGAAGATGGAACGGCTGCGGCAGCGCTTTTACGAGGGCGCGGCCCGCAACGGCGTGGATCACGAACTGGCCGAACGCATCTTCCGGAAGATGAAGGCCTTCGCGAGCTACGGCTTCCCCGAGAGCCATGCGTTGAGCTTCGCCTACCTGGTGTTCGCGAGCGCCTACTTCAAGCGCTACCACCCCGACGCGTTCCTGGCCGGACTGCTGCGAGCACAGCCGATGGGGTTCTACTCACCGCAGTCGCTGGTGGCCGACGCCCGCCGACACGGTGTGACGGTGCGCGGTCCGGACGTGAACGCGAGCCTGGCCCACGCCACGTTGGAGCCGGTCGAGGACGGGACGGGGCACGCCGTGCGGCTCGGGCTGGCCGTGGTGCGTTCCCTCGGTGACGGTCCGGCGGAGGAGTTGGTGGCCGAGCGGCAACGGCACGGGCCGTTTCGCGACATGACCGACGTGGCGCGGCGGGTCCGGTTGACCACCCCGCAGGTGGAGGCACTGGCCACGGCGGGTGCGTTCGAATCTCTCGGGCCGGACCGGCGCGCGGCGCTGTGGGCGGCCGGCGCGGTGGCGCAGGAGCGGCCGGAGAAACTCCCCGGCAATCCCGGTGCGTCGGCTCCCGTGCTGCCGGGGATGGACGCTCTCGAGGTCGCCGTCGCCGACGTGTGGGCCACCGGACTGTCTCCGGACAGCTTCCCGACGGAGTTCGTCCGGGACCGGCTCGACGCGCTCGGGGCGGTGCCCGCCGAGCGGTTGCAGCAGGTCGACAGCGGCACGAGGGTCCTGGTGGGCGGTGCGGTGACCCACCGCCAGCGTCCGGGGACGGCGGGCGGCATCACGTTCCTCAACCTGGAGGACGAGACCGGCATGGTCAACGTCGTCTGCACGGCCGGACTGTGGCAGCGCTACCACCGGGTCGCACGAGCCAGCCCGGCCCTGTTGGTGCGCGGTGTCGTCGAACGTGCCGACGGGGTCGTGAGCCTGCGGGCCGACCGGCTCCAACGGCTGTCCCTGGGAGTGCCGACGACGTCCCGGAACTTCCGGTGACGCCGTCGGCGTCCAGGTCAGTCCACCGGTGGGTCGCTGGGCTCCAGCTCGATCAGGTCGCCGTCGGCGAGCAGGTCCTCCACCGACGCGGGCAGCAGGTACGCCGCACCACCGCCGGGCTGGTTGAACCACGGGATGGCGACGCCCGCGAGCACGCGGATGGGCCGCTGCACGCGGTACACGTGGTAGGGCCGGTTGACCCACTCCGGCACCAGCGAACGCTCCTCGAACGGTGTGCCCGCGGCATAGGTCAGGTTGCCGTTCGGGCCGCCGAAGCGGTCGAGCTCGCTGCCCACGGGCAGTTCCCGCATCTCCTTGCCGCGGAAGAGCGTGAGGGGCGGCTCACCGGGCAGGGGCTGGATCGGCCACTGCTGGCCGCCCTTGGAGCCCTGGCCGCCGGGCGTGCTCGACGAGGAGCTCGTCTCGCGTGGGGCGGGAGGCGTGCTCTGCGCCGGTGGAGCCGGTGGCACCGGCTGTGCCGGCTGCGGGCGACGCGGCTCGTCTCGCGGCGGGGTGGGCACACGCTGCTCGCCGTACGGCTCCGGCGGAGCCGGAGGCCGCGCGCCGGTGGCCACGTCGGGCGGGAGGGTCGCGGTGATCCGCTGCGGTGCCTGACGCTCCGGCGGCGGCGGAGCGGCCTGCGGGGACAGCGTGCCGCTGTCCGGCCGCGGTTGCGGGTGCGGCGCCTCCTGCGCGACGCCCTCGGGCGCGAGCAAAAGCTTGCCCAGCATGAACGCCGCCGCGTCCTCGACGTCGCCGAACACGGCCGGGCTCGTCAACTGCTTGTCGTCATACCAGCCGACGCGCCAGCCCTCGGCGGCCTCCTCCAGCGCCCAACCCCGTTCGGCCGGTTCACCGATGCGATAGGAGGTGCCCGGAACGCCCAGTTCGTTCAGCCGGTCCTGGAGGTCTTCGAGCGCGGGCTCGTCGTAGACCAGCGGGCCCGCGGAGTACTCCGTGGGCGGTCCCTCGTCGTAGTCGGGGGCGGGGGAGGGCTGCTCGTCGGTGTGCTGCTGTGCGATCGGCTCGGGCGCACGCCGCTCACGTTCGGGCTCGGGGGCACCAGCCCTGGGCTGTGCGGGTGCTGCCGGCGGGGCGGGGGTGGCCTGGGCCGCCGGTGTGATCGTGGTGGGCGGTCCGTCGTCGAGCAGCGGTGCGGGCGTGAACGTCGTCGCGGCGTCGGCCGGGTGTTCCGCCGGGTGCTCGGGGTGCTCGCGTTCGTCGTACGCGTCGTCGTAGGGCTGCTCGTAGGCCTCGCGTCCGTGGTAGGCGCCGTCCTCGTAGGCCTGGTCGTCGGGGTGGCCCTCGTCGTACCGCTCGCGGCGACCCTGCTCGTAGTCCTCGTCGTAGTCCTGCTCGTAGCGCCGGTCGTACGGCTGCTCGGCGTAGGTGTCCTCGTCGTACCGCTCGTCCTCGTAACGGGCGTCCTCCGGCGCCGCCGCGTCCTCGGCGAACTGCGGTGGGGCGGCGATACGCGTGCGCTCGGCGTCGGCCTCCTGGAAGTGCCGCTCGTCGGGTTCGTCGGACTCGCGACGGTCACCGTCGAACTCCTGCTGCGGCGCGCGGACGGGCGCCGCGAGCTGGGTCTGCTCGGCGTCGGTCTCGGGAGGTCCGGCGTCGTACGACTGCTGCGGTTCGGGGCGCTGCTCCGCCTGCGCGGCCGGGCCGGGACCGGCCTGCTCCCCGGGCTCGTCCGGTTCGGGTGCGGGCGGCATGGGCCGCTGCTGCGGAGGCGGGGCCCCGCGCGAGACGTGCGCGGCCGCCGCCTGGCGCACCGCGTCGGGCACGTCGGGGATGCCGAACCCGTTCGAGCGGATGTGCTGCACGAGCTCCGGCTCGGGCGGGATGCCGTATTCGCGCAGGTAGTAGTTGACGGCGGCGGGCCAGATCCACGTGCCGTCGCTGTGGAAGGCGATCGGCACGGTGCTCTCGGGGTTCGCCGCGAGCCGGTCGAGGTCGTATCCCCGGCCGGGCACCACCACGGGCGCGCTGTCGAGGTAGTCGAGCACCCGGTCCTGCTCTTCGACGTCCAGCTCCGGACGGTTCACCGCGGGCCTGCCACCCGCACCCGGGCCGTCGAAGATCCGGGCCATCCGGAACCGCGGGCCCGGGCGTTCGGGGCCGAGGCCCGCCATCCGGCGCATGAGCCAGTCGGGCACGTTCTCCTCGGAACGGGGGAACATGCGCAGCTCGTCGGCGTAGGCCTGGGGCGGCGGCGCCAGATCCCAGGCGGGCTCTTCCCGGTCGTACTCGAGGTTGTAGCTCGACGGGTGGTCGAGCTGGTAGCGGGCGTTGAACCAGGTTCCGCGCCCCTCGCGGTACATGCCGGAGCGCAGACGGCCGAACAGGCTGGCGATGTCGTGGGTCGCAACCCACTCCTGGGTGGTTCCGTCGGCGAGTGTGACTTCCCCGGTGAGTTCGTGGTACCTCCCCACGGCGCGGTACTCGACGGTCACCTGGTGCCAGTCGCGCGGGGCGGCCCGCAACAAGGAAAGGCCGATCTGCTTGACCAGGGTGTCCTGCTCGGTTGCGTTCAGCTGGGTCGGTAGAGCCACGCCAACATCTTGGCTAATGAACGCCGCGGATGCACGACACATGTGCACATCATCGCGGTCCTTCGGGCAATCTACGGTCCTTCCGTCGGTTCGCCGAGTGCGGAGCGCCACATTTCATCGGAATGAAGCAACCTCGGAATGAGACAGCAACCAACAATGGGGCGCAATGGCTACAGAACGTGCCCGTTCGACGTCGGGCGAGGCCCCGGACGTCTCATTCCGATCGGGTGGCAGGCGCCGGGAGTTCCTGGGGCTGATGATCGCCGTCGTCGCGGGCGTCGGCATGGCGGCGCAGAGCCGGATCAACGGCGAGCTCGGCCGTCGACTCGATGACGCAGTCCTCGCCGCGGTGATCTCCTTCGGCAGCGGACTCGTGCTGCTCGTCGCCGCCGCCCTGGTCTCGGCGCGGATGCGTGCGGGTTTGGGCCGGGCGCGGGCCGCGCTGCGCACCCGTGCCCTGCGGCCGTGGCATTTCCTCGGCGGCCTCGCGGGCGCCACGTACGTGCTCGGCCAGTCCGTGACGGTGGTGCTGATCGGTGTCGCCATGTTCACGGTCGGCGTCGTGGCGGGTCAGACCGTGAGCAGTCTCGCGGTGGACCGGTTCGGGCTGGGGCCCGCGGGGGCGCGCGCGATCACCTGGCCTCGGGTGCTGGGGGCGGCGCTGATGGTGGTGGCGGTGGGCATCGGCGTGGGCGGTGCGTTCCTCGACGCCGAGGCCGACCGCGTGTGGGTGCTGGTGCTGCCCATGGTCGCGGGGGTGGGCATGGCGGTGCAGCAGGCCTTCAACGGTCGGGTGGGGGAGGTTGCCGGCAGTCCGTTCACCGCGACGCTGGTGAACTTCACGGCCGGGACCGCGGCGCTCGTGGTGCTGTGGGGCGTGTCGCTGGCGACGTCTGCGCGCTCGCTGCCGGAGGAGCTGCCGGCCGAGCCGGTGCTGTACCTGGGCGGGGTGGTGGGCGTGGTGTTCATCGCGGTGGCGTCGGTGCTGGTGGCGTGGACCGGCGTGCTGCTGTTCGGCCTCGCCTCGGTGACGGGACAGCTTCTGGGGTCGGTGGTGCTCGACCTCGTGGTTCCGGCGACGGAGGGTGCCATCAGCCCGGCGACCCTGATCGGTTGTGGGGTGGCGCTCGTCGCCGTGGTGGTCGCGACCGTGGGCGGTCGACGCGGCGGCGGGGGCTCTTTGGAAGAATCGGCGCCGTGACGGCGACGATTCTCGACGGCAGGGCGACCAAGGACGCGATCTTCGAGGAGCTGGCACCGCGGGTGTCCGCCCTCACCGAGCAGGGACGCACGCCCGGTCTGGCGACCGTGCTCGTCGGGGACGACCCCGGCTCCCACGCGTACGTGAAGATGAAGCACGCCGACTGCGCGAAGGTCGGGATCAACTCGATCCGCCGGGATCTGCCCGCCGACATCACGCAGAGCGACCTGCACGCCGTCATCGACGACCTGAACGCCGACCCCGCGTGCAGCGGCTACATCGTGCAGCTGCCGTTGCCGAAGCACCTGGACGAGGGCGCCGCGCTCGACCGCATCGACCCGGCCAAGGACGCCGACGGGCTCGCGCCGCTCAGCCTGGGCAGGCTCGTGCTGAACGAGCCGGGCTTCCTGCCGTGCACGCCGCTGGGGATCATCGAGTTGCTGCGCCGCCACGACGTGCCGTTGCGGGGCGCGCAGGTGACCGTCGTCGGCCGCGGCATCACCGTGGGCCGGACGCTGGGCCTGCTGCTGACCCGCCGCGACGTGAACGCCACCGTGACGTTGTGCCACACGGGGACGCGGGACCTCGCGGCCGAGGTGCGGCGGGCGGACGTCGTCGTGGCGGCGGCCGGATCGCCGGGCCTCATCACACCCGACCTGATCAAGCCTGGAGCCGCCGTGCTCGACGTGGGTGTGTCCCGGGTCGACGGCAAGCTCACCGGCGACGTGGCGCCTGGTGTCGAGGAGGTCGCGGGCTTCGTCGCCCCGAACCCCGGCGGTGTGGGTCCGATGACGCGAGCGATGTTGGTGTCGAACGTCGTCGAGGCCGCCGAGCGCGCCGCCCGGTCGTGAGTATCGCCGTGGAGACCCGCAAACCCCGCAAGGCGAGCGCGGTGCTGGAGTACGTGCCGTTCGCCGTCGTCCTCGCGCTCGTCGCGTTCGGCCTGCTGCGCATCGCGATGTACCACTGGCGCGAGGGCGCGGTGCTGATCGGTGGAGCGTTGCTCGTGGCCGCGGTGCTGCGGGCGGCCCTCGCGCACCGCAACCTGGCGTTGCTGACCATCCGCACGCGCACCGTCGACGTGCTGAGTTACGCGGGCCTGGGGCTGGTGATCCTCTTCGTCGCGCTGACGATCACCGGCGGCCCGCTGCGTTGAGTGGGCCCGGGACGGCGCCGGTGTCGAGGAGGGCCGAGCTCGGCCGGTTCGCCACGGTGGGGGCGTTGACGTTCGTCGTGGACAACGCCGTCTGGTACCTGCTGAAACTCACGGTGCTGGTGGAGCACCCGACGACGGCCAAGGGCGTCGGGATTCTCGTGGCGACGATCGTGTCGTACGTCCTGAACCGCGAGTGGTCGTTCCGGGAACGCGGCGGTCGGCAGCGTCCCCACGAGGCGGCGTTGTTCTTCGCCGTCAGCGCGGCGGCGCTCGTCGTCAACGTGACTCCGCTGTACCTGTCGCGTTACGTCGTCGGCCTGCAACGCCCCCATGTCGATCTGCTGACGCAGGAGGTGGCCGACTTCGTCAGCGGTTCGGTGCTGGGGGTGGCGTTGGCGATGGTGTGGCGGTTCTGGGCGTTCCGCCGCTGGGTCTTCCCGAGTGCCGTGCCGGCGGGCTCGCCGGCCCCGGATACGCCACAAGGGGCGTCTCGGCCATGACGGGGGAATGGCCGAAACGCCCCTTGGCGGGCGGTTCACGACGTGAGCGGGGGTCTCACGCCGGGACGGGTTCGGGTCGGTCCTGCGCGGGGAGCGCGGGCTCGGCGTCGACCGCGTCGACCGCGTCGACCGTGCTGTCGTCCTCGCCGGTCTCGGCGCCGATCTCGACCACGGGCGCGGGATCGGGGGTCCGCTTGCGGTCGTAGATGCTGGACGCGATCGTCAGCGTGAGGCCGACGACGGCGAGCACGGCACCCACCACGTTCGGGGAGACGAGGCCGAAGCCACCGGCGATGGCGAGGCCTCCGAGGTAGGCGCCGATCGAGTTGGCGATGTTGAACGCCGACTGCACGGCGGCGGACACCATCGACTGCGCGCCACCGGCCTTCTCCATGATCCGGGCCTGCATCATCGGGCCGACCATGAACGAGGTCATGCCGACGAGGAACAGCGTGACGGCGGCGCCGATCTTGCTGTCCGCCGTGACGGTGAACGCGAGGAGCACGACGGCCAGGGCGGTCATCGCGCCGTACAGGCCGGGCAGGGGGAAGCGGTCGGCGAGCCGGCCACCGAGCACGTTGCCCACGGTCATGCCGAGACCCGCCAGCGACAGCAGGAGCGTGACGCTGGTGGGGTCGTAGCCCGACACGTCCGTGAGCACGGGGGAGACGTAGCTCAGGCTGGCGAACCCGCCGCCGAGGCCGAACGTGACGATCGCGAGCGCGAACCACACCTGGGGCTTGCGGAACGCGCCGAGTTCGCCGCGCAGGGAGGTGTTGGTCGTCTGGTGCTGGTGGGGGACCAGCTTGGCGATCGCGGCGAGTGCCACGACACCGATCAGTGCGACGACGCCGAACGTGGCCCGCCAGCCGAACTGCTGGCCGAGGAAGGTGCCGCCCGGCACGCCGATGACGTTGGCCAACGTCAGGCCGAGGAACATCATCGACACGGCCTTGGCCCTGCGCTTGGGGCCGGCGAGGGTGGCCGCGACGACGGCTCCCGCTCCGAAGAACGCGCCGTGGGGGAGGCCGGCGAGGAATCGGAACAGCATGCCCGTCGTGGGGTTGGGGGAGAAGGCGAACAGGGCGTTGCTGAGGGTGAACACACCCATCATCGCCAGCAGCATCGTCTTGCGCGACAGCCGCACCGCGACGGCGGTGAGCAGCGGTGCGCCGACCACGACGCCCAGGGCGTACGCGGTGATGAAGTTGCCGGCGGCGGGGATGGAGATGCCGAGGTCGCCCGCGATCTCGGGCAGCACACCCATCATGACGAATTCGGTGGTACCGATGCCGAAGGCACCGATCGCGAGCGC
Organism: Saccharomonospora azurea NA-128; assembly: GCF_000231055.2. Classification (GTDB taxonomy): domain Bacteria; phylum Actinomycetota; class Actinomycetes; order Mycobacteriales; family Pseudonocardiaceae; genus Saccharomonospora; species Saccharomonospora azurea. The sequence continues at coordinate 3,500,487 of NZ_CM001466.1, forward strand.
GAGCAGCGCGATGGGCACGAGGCTCCCTTCGGGGGTAGTAGAAGACTGGGTCGGTACGGGGGGAATCGGGGAATGCGCGGCGTACTGGATCGATCAAGAGCCACGCGAAAAGAAAAGATCCGGCGGGGTCAGGCTCGCTGGGCTCGCCTTGGAAGGCCCCTGACTTCGTCGTCGCCGGATCTGTCCGACGTCCAGTTTCAACCAGATAACGGTCGCGTGTCATCCCGAATGAGAGTGACCCTGGTCACGGCGAGGTTTAGGTTCGGCGTTCGCGGTTTTCTGCAGGCAGTGTGCAGAAGGGGTGGGCGGGACGACGCCGGGACAGGGCAGAGCAAACCCCCCGGTCGCGGACGATCCGGGGGGCTTTCGGATGTGCTCTCGGGTGGAGTGACTCCTCACTCGGCGTGGGCCACGACTTCACAGTCGGGGCCGGGGAACATCAGCCCCTCATGGCCGTCGGAGAACCGCACCAGGTAGGGCGGCTCACCGTGTTCCCCACGCACTTCGAGGATCTCGCCCTCCTGCTCGGCCGCGCCCACTGTCCGGCCGTGGACGAGGATCTTGTCTCCCACGGATGCCTGCATCGCGTACCACCTCCGCACCTTCGAGGGTAGGAGCGCGGGCGGTGAGGGGCGAGTCGGCGAGCGGGGAGGTGGCCGTCGCGTCCGGCGCCCGCGCTCCGGCGGCTAGCCTCGACGGTGAATCCCTGTAGAAACCTGAAATTACCGCTGGGTAACCACGGTGCTCGGCCATGTGGTGCACGTCTACCAGTACGCTTGTACCGCTAGAAGTCGACGAACCGCGAAGACCCGCGAGAGGAGCGTCCCCGCTCATGGCCAAGATCAAGGTCGAGGGCACCGTCGTCGAACTCGACGGCGATGAGATGACCCGCATCATCTGGAAGTTCATCAAGGACAAGCTCATCCACCCGTACCTCGACGTCAACCTCGAGTACTACGACCTCGGCATCGAGGAGCGGGACCGCACGGACGACCAGATCACGGTCGACGCGGCGAACGCGATCAAGAAGCACGGGGTGGGCGTCAAGTGCGCCACCATCACCCCCGACGAGGCCCGCGTCGAGGAGTTCGGCCTCAAGAAGATGTGGCGGAGCCCCAACGGCACGATCCGCAACATCCTCGGCGGTGTCGTGTTCCGCGAGCCGATCATCATCTCGAACGTACCCCGGCTCGTACCCGGCTGGACGAAGCCGATCATCATCGGCCGTCACGCGCACGGTGACCAGTACAAGGCCAGCGACTTCAAGGTCCCCGGCCCCGGCACGGTCACCATCACCTACACGCCCGAGGACGGCTCCGAGCCCATGGAGCTGGAGGTCGCGAACTTCCCCGAGGGCGGCGGTGTCGCCATGGGCATGTACAACTACCGGAAGTCGATCGAGGACTTCGCGCGCGCGTCGCTGCAGTACGGCCTCGACCGCGGCATGCCGGTGTACATGTCGACGAAGAACACCATCCTCAAGGCCTACGACGGCATGTTCAAGGACGTCTTCGCCGAAATCTTCGCCAACGAGTTCAAGGCCGACTTCGACGCCAAGGGCCTGACCTACGAGCACCGGCTCATCGACGACATGGTGGCGGCCTCCCTCAAGTGGGAGGGCGGCTACGTGTGGGCCTGCAAGAACTACGACGGTGACGTGCAGTCCGACACCGTGGCGCAGGGCTTCGGCTCGCTGGGCCTCATGACCTCGGTGCTGCGCACGCCGGACGGCCGCACGGTGGAGGCGGAGGCCGCGCACGGCACGGTGACCCGCCACTACCGCCAGCACCAGCAGGGCAAGCCCACCTCCACCAACCCGATCGCGTCGATCTTCGCGTGGACGCGCGGGCTGGAGCACCGCGGCAAGCTCGACAACAACTCCGAGCTGGTCGGCTTCGCCAACACGCTGGAGAAGGTCGTCATCGAGACCGTCGAGAGCGGCAAGATGACCAAGGACCTCGCGCTGCTGGTCGGCGGCGACACGCCGTACCAGACCACCGAGGAGTTCCTCGCGACGCTGGACCGCAACCTGGCCGACAAGGTCGCCCAGGGCTGACGCGACCAGAGCGCATGAGTCACGTCGGGGCCCCGATCGGTCGTCGCCGGTCGGGGCCTCGGCGTATCCACGTCGGATCGACGACATCGACGTCGAGGTCGTGCCGGGGGTGACGGGATGCGTTACGACACCACGGTGGAGCCGCCGCGGTGGCAGAGCCGGTTGATGTTCGCCGTGTTCGTCCTGAGTCTGGGCGTCGTGGTCGCGGTGTGGCTGCCGGCGGACGGGCCGTTCTGGGTGAAGGTCCTCACCACGGCAGTGTGCCTGCTGACGTGGCCGCTGGTGTCGATGCGCGGACGGATCACCGTGGACGAGGACACCCTCACGTTGGCCGTGGTGCCGTTGTTTCGCAAGCGGCTCCCGCTGGCGGAGATCACCTCGGTGACGCTCACGCGGGCCGATCCGATGAACGACTTCGGTGGTTACGGCTACCGTCCGCTCGGCGGTGGCGAGGTGGGGTTCGTCTTCGTCGCCGGTCCGGCGGCGAAGGTGGTGCTCGGCGACGGGCGGACGTTCGTCGTCGCGGCTCCGGACGCCGACCGGCTCGTGGAGGCGTTGAGCGAGCGATCGGCGGGGGACGCGTAAGTCCGGGCCGGGGCGGCTCGGTACTCGATCTGGCCCGGCGCATCGGTGTTGACTGTCTGTACGCCAGTACGACGTGACCTTGCTGGGGGTAGGGATGCGCTACGAGACCACGGTCGCTCCACCACGGTGGTTGAACAGCCTGATGTTCGTCGTCTTCGTGGCCTGCCTCGTCGGCGCCGTGTTCGCCTGGCTGCAGGAGGGGCCGGTGTGGGGCAAGCTCATCGCGACGGGCGTGGCCCTGGTCATGCTGCCCTTGGTGGACGTGCGGGGCCGGATCACGGTCGACGACGAGGAGCTCACGCTCGCCGTCGGGATGTGGTTCCGTAAGCGGATACCTCTGACGGAGATCACGTCGGTGGAGCTCACCCGGGCCGCGCCCATGGACTTCGGAGGCTACGGCTACCGCTCGCTCGCCGGAGGTGAGGCGGGTTTCCTGTTCGCGGCGGGACCGGCTGCGAAGGTGCGCGCCACCGAGGGGCGGTCGGTGGTCATCGGGGCTCCGGACGCCGATCGGCTCGTGGAGGTTCTCGGGGGCCGGCAGGCGCCGAAGGACCCCTGAGCGCTACGGCGACCGCGAGAGCGGTATCAATATGGTGCCACTCCGGTACCCTCGACGGTATGGCGATGAACCTGAGACTTCGACCCGAGACGGAGGAAGCACTCCGTGAAGAGGCGCGCCGTTCGGGGCGGTCCCAACAGGAGATCGTGCGTGCTGCCGTGGACAACTACCTCGCCTCGGTTCCGGAACAACCCGCGCGTGGAACCGATCCCCTGCTGACCACCGGAAAGGTTCATCCCCCACGCAGGCCATATCGCCGGGTGACCCCAACGAACCACCTTCCCGAGGGAGTCCGTCGCAGCCTGGATCTCCTGGATCGGGAAGACCGTTTCTGATGCGCGTCTATCTCGACACCAGCGCACTGCTCAAACGGATCTTCGTAGAGCCGGAGTCCGACGCCCTCGTGGAGGCGATCGACCACTGGCACGCCGATCGGTGCCTCCTGGTCGCGTCGTCACTGGCCTGGGTCGAGGTCGCCCGGGCGATCCGCTTCCGGTACGACGCGCCGTACGGGGACGTCGAGAACCACGTCGACGACGCTCTCGCCGGAGTCGCCGAGCATCCGATCGGTCCCGAGGTCGTCGGACTCGCTCGCCGAATCGGGCCCGCGGCGCTTCGCTCGCTCGACGCACTCCACCTCGCCTCGGCACTTCTGCTCGACGCGGACGTCCTGGTCACCTACGACGACCGGTTGCGCGAGGCGTGCCGAGACGCCGGACTGCGCGCGTTGTCACCAGTCACCGGACCATAGAGGCGAGGGGTGTGGCACGCCCACCGACGTTCGGGAGTCGCCGATGACCACCGCAGACAAGATCGACTTCAAGCGCGAGCTCGACTGCTACCGGGCCCCGCGAGGGCGGTTCCGCGTCGTCGACGTGCCCGAGCTGCGTTACCTGATGATCGACGGACACGGTGATCCGAACACCTCGCCGGCCTACGTGGACGCGATCGAGGCGCTCTACCCGCTGGCCTACCGGCTGAAGTTCGCGAGCAAGCGAGCCGGGCGCGACCACGTCGTCATGCCCCTGGAAGGGCTGTGGTGGGCCGACGACATGGACGCGTTCACCAGCGCCCGCGACAAGTCACGCTGGCACTGGACGCTCATGATCATGGTTCCGGACTGGATCGACCGGGAGACGTTCGCCGAGGCGGTCGACCAGGTCGCGGCCACCAGGAGTCCACGGCGGCTGTCGGAGGTCCGGCTCGACACGTTGTCGGAGGGGCGCTGCGTCCAGACACTGCACGTCGGCTCCTACGACGACGAGGCCGACGTGCTCGCCCGCATGCACCACGAGTTCATCCCGGCCCACGGATTCGCGCTGACCGGACGGCACCACGAGATCTACCTCAGCGACGCCCGCAGGGTCGCGCCCGAGAAGCTCCGGACCATCCTGCGGCAACCGGTCGTCCCGGCGACGTGACGTCGTGGGCCCGGCTCACGACCAGATCGTCACGTGCACCGGCGGGCGGAAGCGCGACGGTGGCACACCACGGTCCGGCGAGCGCATGAGCTGCATGGCCGCGGGAGTGCCGAGGAAGTAGCGCAGTGACGCGGCGGCAGCCGAGCACCGCTGCCGGGCCGGTGTGGTGAGGTGCCAGCACACCGGCGCGGGCGTGGCCGAGGTGGGCAGCACGGCGAGCTCCCGCCGACGCAACAGCGGCGCCACCAGGTGTTCCACGGCCACCGACACGCCCGCGCCGCCCGCCGCGGCCGACCACGCACTGGTTTCGTTGGGATACACCTGGATGCGCGTGTCCGGAACCCGCAGCTGCCGCAGCAGCCGGGCCACGTCGCTGTCCGGGTCCGCGCCCGACGGACCCACCGACCAGGGCCAACTCGCCGGATCGCCCTGTACTCGCCGGTCCGGGGCGCCGACCGCCACGAGCGCGCAGCGGAACACGGGGACGCTGTCCACCTCCGGTCCCGTCAGCGCCGGGCCGAGCGCGGCGTCGGCGAGCCGGTGGCTCACCAGCACACCCATCTGTTCGGTGGTGGCCAGGCCCGACGAGACGTCGACGGTGTCGCCGCTGCGCGTGCCGAACGCCTCCAGCAGCGGACCGATCACGAACTCGGCGACCGTGCTCGTCACCGCCACGCGCAGGGGTTCCGGCGCTCCACTCGCCTGTCGCACGGCCGCGTCGGCGTCGGCACCCAGCTCCACCATGCGCGACGCGATCGGCAGCAGCCGACGTCCCGCGGGGGTGAGCGTCATGCCCTGGGCCGACCGCACCAGGAGGCGGTCGCCGTGATGCTGGCGCAGCGCCGCCAGGGCCTGCGACACCGCGGGTTCGGTGACCCCGAGCGCCCGCGCGGCGCCGGTCACCGAGCCCAGTCGTGCGACGAGGACGAAGGCGCTGAGCTGACCGAGTGTCATACGCCCTGGCCGAGTGACGCCGGACACACCATCAGGCTACCTCCGAGGGCGATAACCGGTCGCTTATAGCGCCGTTGCCACCCCGCCGACGGGGGCCGAGCCTGGCGGTATGCAGGTGCCCGCGCAGTTCCAGTACGAGAAGGCGACGAGTGTCGAGCACGCGCTCGCCCTGCTCGACGCCTACGGCGACGACAGCATGGTGGTGGCCGGAGGTCACTCGCTGATCCCCATGATGAAGCTGCGGCTCGCGCAACCCGAGACGTTGATCGACATCAACGACGTCCACGAGCTGTCCCGCATCGGGGTCGACCGGGACTCGGTGACCATCGGGGCGCTCGTCCGGCACGCGGAGCTCCTCGACTCGCCCGTGATCGGGGAGCACTTCCCGATCCTGCACGACGCCGAGCGCGTCATCGCCGACCCGGCCGTGCGCAACCGCGGCACGGTGGGCGGCTCGCTGTGCCAGGCCGACCCCTCGGAGGACCTCGCCGCCGTGTTCGTCGCCCTCGACGGGGTGGCACTGATCCGGGGCCTGGACGGCGACCGGGTGGTGCCGGTGCGGCAGTTCTTCACCGGCCCGTACTCCACGGTGCTCGACGAGGGCGAGTTGCTGGTGGGCGTGCGCGTGCCGATCCGCTCGTCCGCGTCGGCGTACCTGAAGGTGGAGCGCCGCTCGGGGGACTGGGCCGTGGCGTCGGCGGGAGCGGCGTTGCGGCTCGACGACGGGCACATCGCGTGGGTCGGCCTCGGGTTGACCGCCGTCGGCGCGCCGTCCTTCGGAGCCCCGGAAGCCGAGGAATACCTCCTCGGCGGTCCCGCCACCGACGACCGCTTCGAGGAGGCGGGCACCATCGCGGCCGAACACTGCTCCCCGGTGGCCGACCAGCGCGGCCCCGCCGACTACAAGCGTCACCTCGCCGCCACGCTCACCACGCGTGTGCTGCGCAAGGCCGCCGGCCGCTGGCGCGGCCACGGCAACCACGAGGAGTCGTGACATGGAGATCACCGTCACCGTCAACGGCCAGCCGTACACGCGCGACGTGGAACCAAGGCTGCTGCTCGTGCACTTCCTGCGCGACGAACTGGGACTCACGGGCACGCACTGGGGCTGCGACACGTCGAACTGCGGCGCGTGCGCGGTGCTCATGGACGGCATGCCCGTGAAGTCGTGCACCGTGCTGGCGGTGATGGCCGACCGGCACGAGATCCGCACCGTCGAGGGCCTGGAGACCTCGGCCGGGCTGGACCCGGTGCAGGAGGGGTTCCGGGCCGAACACGGGCTTCAGTGCGGGTTCTGCACGCCCGGGATGATGATGACCGCCCGCTGGCTGCTCGACCGCAACCCGACGCCGTCGGAGGAGGAGATCCGCGAGGCGTTGTCCGGACAGCTGTGCCGCTGCACGGGCTACGAGAACATCGTGCGTTCCGTGCGCTGGGCCGCCGAGCACGAGGCCGCCGCCCACGCCGTCTCCGACGCGATTCCCGATCAGAGGGCCGAGACGTCCGCGCCGCGGACCCGGCCGGGCTCGGAGGTGCAGGCATGACCACCGCGGACGTTCCCACCCAGCGCAGCAATCCGATCGGGTACGGCAGCATGCCGCGCAAGGAGGACGAACGCTTCCTGCGCGGACACGGCCGCTACGTCGACGACATCACCCTGCCCGGCATGCTGCACGGCGCCGTGCTGCGCAGCCCCCACGCGCACGCGCGCATCGTCTCGATCGACACGAGCGCCGCGCAGGCACATCCGAAGGTGCGGGCCGTCATCACCGGGCACACCCTCGAAGGCCTGAACCTCGCGTGGATGCCGACGTTGTCGCACGACGTGCAGGCCGTGCTGGCCACCGACAAGGTGCGGTTCCAGGGCCAGGAGGTCGCGTTCGTCGTCGCCGAGGACCGGTACGCGGCGCGTGACGCACTGGAGCTCATCGACGTCGAGTACGACCCGCTGCCTCCGGTCGTCGACGCGACGCGGGCCCTCGACGCCGACGCCCCCGTGATCCGCGACGACATCGAGGGGCGTGCCGACAACCGCATCTTCGACTGGGAGACCGGCGACGCCGCCGCCACCGACAGCGTGTTCGCGCGCGCCGACGTGGTGGCCGCGCAGGACATGCTGTACCCGCGCGTGCACCCCGCACCGATGGAGACCTGCGGCGCCGTGGCCGACATGGACCCGGTCACCGGCAAGCTCACCGTGTGGACCACCACGCAGGCACCACACGCCCACCGCACCGTGTACGCGCTGGTGGCCGGGCTTCCGGAGCACAAGATCCGGGTCGTCTCGCCCGACATCGGCGGCGGTTTCGGCAACAAGGTCGGCATCTACCCGGGCTACGTGTGCGCGGTGGTGGGCTCGATCGTCACCGGCAAGCCCGTCAAGTGGGTGGAGGACCGCTCCGAGAACCTCATGAGCACGTCGTTCGCCCGCGACTACCACATGCACGGCGAGATCGCGGCCACCCGCGACGGCAGGATCCTCGGCCTGCGGGTGAAGGTGCTGGCCGACCACGGCGCGTTCAACGGCACCGCCCAGCCGAGCAAGTTCCCCGCCGGGTTCTTCGGCGTGTTCACCGGCTCCTACGACCTGCAGGCCGCGCACTGCGAACTCACCGGCGTCTACACCAACAAGGCACCGGGCGGGGTCGCCTACGCGTGCTCGTTCCGCATCACCGAGGCCGTCTACCTCGTGGAACGGCTCGTGGACGTGCTCGCGCGCGACCTCGGGATGGACCCGGCCGAGCTGCGCATGCGCAACCTGCTGCGGCCCGAGCAGTTCCCGTACCGCAGCGCCACCGGGTGGGAGTACGACTCCGGCGACTACCCGCGCACGCTGCGCGCGGCCCTGGAGGCGGCCCACTACGACGAGCTCCGCGAGGAACAGCGGCAACGCCGCGAGCGCGGTGAGCTCATGGGCATCGGCCTCAGCTTCTTCACCGAGGCCGTCGGCGCCGGACCGCGCAAGCACATGGACATCCTGGGGCTGGGCATGGCCGACGGCGCGGAGTTGCGCGTCCACCCCACCGGCAAGGCCGTGCTGCGCCTGTCGGTGCAGACGCAGGGACAGGGCCACGAGACGACGTTCGCGCAGATCGTGGCCGAGGAGCTGGGCATCCCGCCCGATGACGTCGACGTCGTGCACGGCGACACCGACCAGACGCCGTACGGGCTCGGCACCTACGGGTCGCGGTCGACCCCGGTGTCCGGTGCGGCGGCCGCCGTCGTGGCCCGCAAGGTGCGGGAGCGGGCGCGGCTCGTGGCGTCGGCGATGCTGGAGGTCGACCCCGGCGACCTCGACTGGGAGAAGGGCCGGTTCTTCGTCAAGGGCGATCCCACGTCGGGCGCGACGATCGCCGAGATCGCGATGGCCGCGCACTCCGACCTCGACCTGCCCGAGGGGGTCGAGGGCCACCTCGACGCGCAGACCGTCTACAACCCGCCCAACCTGACGTACCCGTTCGGGGCGTACGTGTGCGTGGTCGACGTCGACCCCGACACCGCCCAGGTGAAGGTCCGCGACTTCGTGGCCGTGGACGACTGCGGGGTCCGGATCAACCCGATGATCGTCGAAGGACAGATCCACGGCGGACTCGCCGACGGGCTCGGCATGGCGTTGATGCAGGTCATGGCCTTCGACGAGGACGGCAACCACCTCGGCGGATCGTTCATGGACTACCTGCTGCCGACCACGATGGAGTGCCCGTCGTGGCGGCTCGGCGAGACGGTGACGCCGTCGCCGCACCACCCGATCGGCGCGAAGGGCGTCGGGGAGTCGGCGACGGTGGGCTCGCCCGCCGCCGTGGTGAACGCCGTCGTCGACGCCCTGGCACCGTACGGCGTCCGGCACCTCGACATGCCGATGACACCCGCGGTCGTGTGGCGGGCCATGCAGGGGCGGCCCCTGCGGACGGATCTGGCGATCACATGACGGACCGGGCGCTCTTCGCGCACGCCGAGGAGTTGCGGCAGCGGCGCGCGCCGTTCGTCCTGGCCACGGTGGTGCGGGCGCGCAGGCCCACGAGCGCGCGGCCGGGCGATCGGGCTCTCGTGCTCGCCGACGGCACCGTGGAGGGCTTCGTCGGTGGCGTGTGCGCCGAGTCGACCGTGCGGTTGCAGGGGCTCAGGGTGCTGGCGTCCGGGCGGCCCGTGGTCCTGCGCATCACCCCGGACGCGGCCACGGAGGACGGCGGCGCGGGCCGTGTCGGGGACGTCGGGGACGTCGAGGACGTTGAGGACACGGTCACCGTGGCCAACCCGTGCCTGTCCGGCGGCGCGGTCGACGTCTTCCTGGAGCCGCAGCTGCCCGCGCCGCTGGTGCAGGTGTTCGGCGACTCGCCCATCGCCAGGGCGCTGCGGGAGGTGGGGGCCGTCCTGGGCTACGACGTCCGCGCGTGCGCGGCGGATCCCGAGTTCACCGCCGACACCCGCGCCGTCGTGGTCGCCTCACACGGTCGCGACGAGGAGGGAGTCCTCACGGCGGCGCTGCGGGCGGAGGTTCCCTACGTGGGCCTGATCGCGAGTCCCCGGCGGGGCCGTGCCGTGCTCGGCGAGCTGGCCCAGCCCGGCGCCGACCGCGTGCACACGCCCGCCGGGCTGGATCTCGGCGCCCGCACGCCCCACGAGATCGCCCTGTCGGTGTATGCGGAGCTGATCGCGACCCGCTCGTCGACCAGCGCCGGCGCCGTGCCTGCCGACGTGAGCGGCGCCGCCGAGGTGCCCGAGGCGGTCGACCCGGTGTGCGGCATGTCCGTCGCCGTCGGCCCCACCACACCGCACGTGATCCGGGACGGCCGCCGGTACCACTTCTGCTGCACGGGCTGCGCCGATCGGTTCGCCTCCGACCCCGCCCGCTACGTGGCAGCCGGTGCGGCTCACGCTCCGTGAGCGACGACCACCGCGCCGGTGGACGCCGGTTCCTCCGCACGGGCCTGTCCCGGCGCCCGGAATCTCCCTAGTCTGCTCGCGGGTCCGTGTCGCCGCGCGCGAGGAGAGAAGACAGTGAAGCGGGCGTTCATCATCATCGGCGTGGTCTTCGGCCTCGCGGTGATCTACACAAGCGGCGCGGAACAGCGCAGTTCGGACGCGGCGAGCGGCGGTTCCGGCGAGCAGGCGGGCTGCACGGTCGTCGTCACCGCCGACGTCCTCAACGTGCGCGCGGGGCCGAGCGAGGACCGCGAGATCGTCGACAAGCTGCGCGAGGACGAGGAGGTCGACGCCACCACCGAGACCCGCGACGGCTTCCGCAAACTCGACGACGGCGAATGGGCCTCCGACGACTACCTGGAGCCCGCCGAGGGCGCCGACTGCGGCTGAGGTCCTGGGGGTCGTACGAACTAGGAGTTCAAGAGTTCTCCCACCGCGTCGATGGCCCGCCGCCCCGCGCTGTCATACAATGTCATGCATGGTCGAGCGGATCGAGTGGGACGAAGAGGCGCGAAAACACATACTGACTCGATCCGCTCGCTATGCCGACTCGGTCGATATCGATCCAGGATGGACGGCAGAGGCTGTCAACGATCCCGATCGGCTGGTCGACGAACCGGACCCACGATCAGCGCATGCCAACAGTGTGCGGGTCGTTGGTTACTCGCCGTCTGCGCAGATGGTCATCACCGTGGTGGCTCTGCGTGGTGTCGCAGGAGTGCTGCATGGGGCGTCCGCATGGAAAACGCGGGGTGCCCCGCTGCGTCAGTACTGGAAGGGAGCTGGCGATGAGTGAGATCTCGGAGCAGGACATGCGGGACTACCGTGCCGAAGCGGAGGACGCGTCTGATGAGCCGCTCTCGGAGCAGGCCTCACGGCCGGGCCGGGGACGCGCCAAGGTGTTGTCGGTCAGGCTGACGCCCGAGGAGTTCGACGAGCTGACGCAGTTCGCTGCCGCGTTGGACGTTCCGGCTTCCGCCCTGGTGCGCGGGTGGGTGTTGAACGAATTGCGCGCGGGTTCGGAGTCCCCCGTGCGGACTGTGGACAGGATCGCTCAGGAGCTCGACCAGCTCCGGCGACAGCTGGCGGCATAGCTTCAGGTGCCGTCGAGGCGGAGCGAGGATTGCGGCTGAACCGGTCGCTGCAGTGTGAGCGTGTGTCCCTCTTCGGCGGCCAGGACGTCACCGGAGAACACGGCGCATGCCTCCCGCACCGCCGTCTCGCGGTCGGCGCCGGGCCAGAAGTGGGTGAGCATCAGCGTCGCGGCGCCGGCCCGCTCCGCGAGCTCGGCGGCCTGCCCGGCGGTCAGAAGCCGTGGCACCTCGCCGGGGTCGGGTTCGGTGAGGGTCGCCTCCATGACGAACAGGTCGGCGTCGGCGCCCAGCTCGACGAGGGCGTCGGCCGGTCCCGAGTCGCCCGTGTAGGCGATGGTCGCGCTCGGCCCGCTCAGGCGTACGCCGACGGCGGGCACGTGATGCGGCACGGGCACGGTCGTGACCTCGACGTGCTCGCCCACCCGCCATGAGTCACGCCCGTGGACGACGTGCACGTCGAACACCGATTCGGGGTCGATGGTGGGTTCGGCGGCGCGCAGCACGTCGAGCACACCGGCCGTGCAGTACAGGGGGACGCGGGGGCGCCCGGCAGCGTGGTAGTGCCGCACCCGCGCGAGGCCGCTGACGTCGACGCAGTGGTCCGGATGTTCGTGGGTGATCACGACGGCGTCGACCTCCCCGTCGGGGCACAGCGCGAGCAGCCGTGGCAACACGCCGTAGCCGAGGTCGAGCACGATCCGCGCGCCGCCGTCCCGCACGAGGAACGCGCTGCACGCGCGCCCCGCCTCGGGCCAGGCGCCGCTGCTGCCCAGCACCGTGAGTTCGGCCATGCCGGTGAGTGTGGCAGAGCCGACCGGGTCGGAGGCGCAGGTAACCTGCCTCCCGTGCTGACCGTCTCGTCTGTCAACGTCAACGGCCTGCGCGCCGCCGCCAAGAAGGGTTTCACGGAGTGGTTCGCGGCCACCTCCGCCGATGTCGTGGCGTGCCAGGAGGTGCGGGCCGAACCGGACGTCCTCGCCGCCGAACTGCGGGAACCGGAGGGCTGGCACACGATCCACGCGCCGTGCGCGACGAAGGGCCGCAACGGCGTCTCCCTCTACAGCCGCATCGAGCCCGACAGCGTGCGCGTCGGGTTCGGCGAGGCCGAGTTCGAGGACAGCGGCCGGTACGTCGAGATGTGGTTGCCGGGCGTGGTGGTCGCGAGCCTGTACCTGCCGAGCGGAGACGTCGGCACCCCGAGGCAGGACGAGAAGGAGCGGTTCATGGCCGGGTTCCTGCCGTACCTGGGTGGGTTGCGGGACAAGGCAGCCGCGGACGGCCGGGAGGTGCTGGTGTGCGGCGACTGGAACATCGGCCACACCGAGCTCGACATCAAGAACTGGAAGGCCAACCGCAAGAACGCGGGCTTCCTGCCCGAGGAGCGGGCCTGGCTGAGCCGGGTGTTCGACGAACTGGGCTACGTGGACGTCCAGCGGCGCCTCGACCCGGAAGGCCCGGGCCCGTACACGTGGTGGTCGTACCGCGGGAAGGCCTTCGACAACGACGCCGGCTGGCGGATCGACTACCACGTGGCCACGCCGGGCCTGGCGGACCGCTGCACGTCGTTCGTGGTGGAACGGGCGGAGAGCTACGACAAGCGCTGGTCGGACCACGCGCCGGTGACGGCGACGTACGACGTGTGAGGGCGGATTCCTCCCGTTATGAAACGGCCAGCCCGTGAACTGGGACTGTGGGGCTCGGTGGGGCACAATCGGATGCGGGAGGTGTCGTTTCCGTGCACGAGCTCGTCAAGGCGAAACGAGGCGAGATCGAGAGACTCTGCCGTTCGCTCGCGGTGCGTCGCCTCGACGTGTTCGGTTCCGCTGTGGGGGACTCGTTCGACACCGAGTCCAGCGACGTCGATGTCCTCGTCGAATTCGATTCGAGCCCGGAGGTCGACTACTTCGACACCCATTTCACCCTGAAGGAAGGGCTGGAGCGGATTCTCGGCCGTCCGGTCGACCTCGTCAGCGCCACGGCGATCCGCAATCCCTATTTCCGGCGGTCGGTGCTCGAGAGCAGGGAACACCTCTATGCGGCGTGAGGTGCTTCGGCGGGTGTTGGATGCGCGACGTTCGTAGGCGAGCCGCCGTAGCCCAGCACGACAGGATCGTCGGTTACTGACCGCCACCGACCGAACATTGGCGGTAAGATCACGAGCCGTCGATGTGATCCGGGTCAGGGAAGGTGGCGGGATGTCCGACGGTCGGAGGCCGGTACCGAAGCCAGCTCCTCCGCCCGCGCAACCGCGGTGGTTCCAGGAGCGGACGTCACCGTATCCCTGGGAGCAGGACGGCCTGGACCACGTTCGCAGGTTGATGCCGCAGGCGGAGCCGTATCGCGCGTGGGCGACGTTCTCCTTCACTGCGGCATCTGGCCGTATCAACGAATGCGATCTGTTGATCGCTGTTCCCGGTGGGCTCTACCTGGTGGAGCTCAAAGGGCACACCGGGCGTGTGGTGAACAACGGTGAGACGTGGAGCTTCTTCAGGGAGGGAACGAAGCGGCCCCGTTCGTTCCGCAACCCACTGCATCTCACCGACCTGAAGTGCAAGGATCTCAAGACGCGTCTGGAGTGGGCGGCCAAGCAGAACCACTACACCGGCCGCATTCCGCGCATCGAACCCGCGATCTTCCTGTCCGCACCGGGGCTGACCTCGGAGCTCGACGAGGTGCAGCGCACCCGCGTCTACGGCCGTGACGGGCAGGTCGACGGTCTGGACTGGATCTGGCGTGACCTGCTGTCGCGCCCGCCGCAGCGGGAGCACCAGCGGATCAGCCCGGAGTTCTCCCGCCACGTGCTGCCGAAGCTGCTGGAGAAGATCGGCATCCGGGCGTCGACGGCGCATCTGCGGTTCGGCGACGACTGGGAGCTCTCCGGTGAGGTGCTGGACGCGGGCCCGACGTGGGAGGACCGTCTCGCGTTCCGCACGGGCCTCGTGCGTGAGGAGGGCCGGGTCCGCATCTACCTCACCGAGCAGCAGGCCGCCGAAGAGCGGCGGCAGTCGGTGGAGCGGGCCGCGCGGCGCGAGTACCAGGTGTTGCAGGGCATCGCCCACCGCGGCATCGCGCAGGCCGTGCAGATCCGGGAGCACCAGAGCGGTCCCGCGATCCTCTTCCGCCACAACTCGTCGGACCTGCGGCTGGACTCCTACCTCGACGTGCACGGCGACCGGCTGAGCATCGACACGCGGCTCGATCTGGTGCGCCAGCTCGCCGAGGCGGTCCAGTACGCGCATCACCGCTCGCTCTACCACCGCGCCCTGTCGGCGCGTTCGGTGTGGGTGTCGGCGAAGGACGACGGGTCCGACCCGGTGTTGCGGATCACCGACTGGCAGGCCGCCGCTCGTGACTTCGACACGACGTCGCTGTCGACGGTGGGCAAGACGTCGTTGACGGGCGAACACCTGGCGGGCTCGGCGGAGGTGTATCTGGCGCCGGAGTTCGCCCCGCACGCCGACCCGGTGGATCTCGACGTCTTCGGCCTGGGCGCGGTGTCGTTTCTGATCCTGACGGGGCAGCCACCCGCCACGCAGCGCAGCGGCCTGATCGAGTGGCTGGCCGACAGCCACGGCCTGCACCCCTACGCGGTGTCGGACGGCATCTCCGACGCCCTCGACGCGCTGGTCTTCGACGCGACCCGCACGGAGCTGTCGCAGCGGCTGGAGTCGGCGGACGCTTTCCTCAAGCGGCTGGACGCGGCGGAGTGGGAGTCGCTGCCCGAGTCGTCCGTGCCCGTGGTGGACCCGCTCACGGTGTCGGCGGGCCAGATGGTGGACGAGCAGTGGCGGGTCGAGCGGGTGCTCGGCACCGGGGCCACGGCGCGGGCGTTGCTGGTGCGGAAGGTGGACACCGACGACGAGCAGCCCGAGCGCCGGGTGTTGAAGGTGGCGCTCGACGACGACAAGGCGCAGCACCTGCATGCCGAGGCCCGAGCCCTGGCGCTGGCGGGCGGCGGCGTGGTGGTGCAGTTGCTCGACGGCCCCCGCGAGGTGGGAGGCCGCACCGTGCTCGATCTGGAGTACGCGGGCGGGCAGGACCCGCAGGGCTACACGCTCGGCGAGCATCTGCGCGCCGAGGGCAGGCTCAGTTACCACAACCTGGAGCGTTACGGCCGCGACCTGTTCATCGCGTTGGACCAGCTCGCGGGTAAGGGCGTGCGGCACCGGGATCTGAAGCCGGACAACTTCGGCGTCTACCGCAGGGCCGACCGCTCGACACAGCTGATGTTGTTCGACTTCTCGCTGGCCGACGTCTCGGAGCGCGACGTCACGGCGGGCACCCGCGGGTATCTGGACCCGTTCCTCGGCACCAACCGCCGTCCCGCCTACGACGACCACGCCGAGCGTTACGCGGCGGCGGTGACGCTGCACGAGATGGCGTCTGGGCAGCGGCCGGTGTGGGGCGACGGGGTGAGCGATCCCCGCACCACCACCGACGAGACTCCGGTGCTGGCGGCGGAGTTGTTCGAACCGGCGCTGCGCGACGGGTTGACGGCGTTCTTCCGGCGTGCGCTGCACCGGGACGTCAACCGACGGTTCGACACGGTGCGGCAGATGGAGGACGCCTGGCGGGAGGTGTTCACCGCGGCGGACACCGCCCAGCCGCTCACCACGCCCGACACGGTGGGTGTCGAGGGAGAGACGCTGGAGGCCACCCGCGACGCGCACGCCGAGCGGGCCACCCTTGACACGCAGCTCGACGTGGCCGGGTTGAGTCCGCGTGCGGCGTCGCTGGCGCAGTCGTTCGGGGTGACGACGGTGCGGGAGCTGCTGGAGCAGGTGCGCCCGTACGAGATCAGCCGGGCGCGAGGCGCGGGGAAGGTGGTGCGCAACGAGCTGAACCGCCGTCACAAGCAGTGGACTCGGGCGTTGTTGCAGCCCTCCGAGTCCGACCGTCCCGCGTCGGACTCGCCGTCCGGCCGCTCCACTGTGGACGAGCTGGTTGCCGTGTTGCTGCCTCCGAGAGGCAGGCGGGGCTCGCGTAAGGCGGATGTCGTGCGCCTCACGCTCGGGCTGCCGGTGGGGGAGGGCGACGAGCCGCCTTCGCCGTGGCCGACGCAGACCGAGGTGGCCCGGCGGCTGGGTATCACGCAGGGCCCGGTGTCGCAGCACTATCGCGCGGCGGTGAAGGCGTGGGCGGCCGAGCCGCGGTTGTCGGCGGTGCGGGACGAGCTGGTGGAGCTGGTCGCCGAGGCGGGCCGCGTGATGCCGGCGCACGAGCTGGCTGCCACGGTTCGGGCTCGATACGGCGTCGCGGAGCGGGACACCCGGGAGCACGCGCTGGCGCAGGCGTTGGCGGTGGTGCGCGCGGCGGTGGACACCGAGGCGTGGGAGCGGCAGCAGAGCGAGGACGAGGACGGTCCACGATTCTCGGCGTTGCGGCGCGGCGAGCACGTGTTGATCGTGTTGGAGTCGTTGCCGGGCACCGACGCGCCGAGTGCTCCGGAGCTGGCCGACTACGCCGTCGCGCTGGGGGCGCGGGCCGACGAGCTGGTCGAGTTGGACCCGCTGCCGGGTCGTGGCGTGGTGGTGCGGGAGTTGCGGGCGGTGTCGGCCCCGGAGGGGCTGCCGTCGCAGGCGGACACCCGCCTCGTGGAGTTGGCTGCGGTGATGTCGCGGCACGCGGCGGCGTCGGCGCGCTCGGAGCTGTATCCGCGGGAGCTGGACCTGGTGCGGGCGCTGCGCATGTCGCAGGCAGCCGTGGGGGTGCGGCGCGATGCGGGAATCACGCTCGCGGATCTGCTGGCGAAGGTGCGGGCGCGGTTCCCGTCCGTGGCGGTGGCCGAGAACATCACGTATGTGCGGCTGGAGGAGGCGCTGCGCGAGGCGGGCACCCCGCTGGAGTGGGACATCGAGGCGCAGCGGTTCCGGCCTCCGGCGCCGGAGTTCTCCCGGCTGGCGTCGTCGTCGAGCCTGTCACGCAGCGGTCGCGGCCCACGGTGGTCTGGCGGTCTGGACCCGCAGGACGTGCTGCACGACAAGCTCACCAGGGCCGTGGAGTACGGCGGGTTCGTGGCGTTGACGTTGTGGGGCGCGCACCTCCCGGGCGCGGCCGAGTCGCTGGCGGCGCGGTATGCGGTGCGGGCGGTGCATGTGGACGGCGAGTTCCTGGCGACGTTCCGGGGGCTGGTCGCCGAGCACGGCCAGGACTGGGAGCTGGTGCGGAAGCTGGATGAGCGGTTCGGGCGGACAGGCCGCCCAAAGCCGGGTTTCCGCCGGTACGTGCAGCAGACGTGGGAGCGGCTGCGGGACCGTCTGGAGGCTGCGTCCGACGGCGAGCGCACGGTGTTGCTGCTGCACCACGCAGGCCTGGTCGGCCGTTACGCCGACCTGGGCGGGCGCGAGTTCCTGACGGGCCTTCAGCAGGCGGCCCGGTCGGCGCGGGCGTGGCCGCACGGTTTGTGGGTGCTGTGTCCGGGCGACTCGAAGCGGGAGGCGCCGCAGCTCGACGGTCTCCGGGTGGAG
Organism: Saccharomonospora azurea NA-128; assembly: GCF_000231055.2. Taxonomy (GTDB): domain Bacteria; phylum Actinomycetota; class Actinomycetes; order Mycobacteriales; family Pseudonocardiaceae; genus Saccharomonospora; species Saccharomonospora azurea. The sequence goes on from NZ_CM001466.1 coordinate 3,518,546, forward strand.
GCGTTGACGGAGGCGGAGCGGGTGGTGCTGGACCGGGAGTTCCTGCACGGTCCGAAGGTGGCTGACCGGGCGAGTTGAGGCGCTGTCGCCTGGGGTGGCGCTTGGCTCAATCGCGCTCCGGGTGGTGGGCCGGTCGATACACTCCGAAGCCGAACGGTTCCGCGACGTCGGCTTTTGGGGGGTAGTTGTGGCTGAGCTCAGAGACATGAGCGATGGCGCTGGCAGGGCCGTGCCTGGGGGCGCGCTGTCCAAGGTGATATCGGCGATGGACAAGTCGATGGGTGCCGAGGCGATGGCGGAGGTGACCCGCTCGGCGGACCAGATGGTCGCCTCCGCGAAGTCCGGCGGCTTCAAAGTGACGAAGGAAGCTGCCGACCCGATCATCAAAGTCCTGGAAGACTTCATAGACCGAATTCCTGGGATTAAGAACGGGCTGAATGTATTCGAGCAGGCCCCTCCGCTCGGTGATCACGATTACGGGAGAAAAGTCGCTCAGCATATGCATGAGGCGGCAAATGGTGACAGGTCTGCCCGTGCTGCTATTGATTCACTCGAGATAACTCTGAAGAAAAGCAGGGAAGCGTTGCTCAGGGCTTCGGGGCAATATCAAGAAAACGAAGAGTCGGCGAAAGATGTCCTCAAGGGTTTGGGTGAAGGATTCCGTGAGTTCTAAGCGGGTAGGAATAGCTGCTGCAGTAACTCTGCTTGCGGTCGCTTCTGGGTGTGCCGAGAAGGAGTCTGGGCATGCAGAGCCTCAAATATCTCCAGGCGGCTCCTCTGGTGGGGTGCAGACCACGAGTGCAAATCCATCAGGACAACTCAGCTTGTCGATTGATCCCTGCGAGTTGGTTTCGGAAGAGGATCTGGTCGAGGTAGGAAAATTTGAAAAGGAATACGAAGAGGCTGCTGGTGCTCGTACGTGCTATTGGCAACATACTTTCGAAAATGGAGGAGACGGGTTCGGTTTCGCTGTCGGTGTGCGAGATTCGCAAAGCATTGAAACAGTGAATGATAACGGTAGTGGGGTCCATTCTGATGAGGTGAACCAGCGTCCGGCGGTGTGGACGGTAGATCCGAAATTTGATGATTGCGTTTTCGCGATGAAAGTTGACGAGGTGTCGCGAGTTGACATTACTGTTTCCGGAGATAGTGAATCAAACGATTCATGCGAGGTTGCCGAGGTGATCGCGGGCATGGTCGAGCCTCGGTTGCCTGAGCTTCCGTGAGGTGAGCGGTCGTCGCGGCTATCCGGCCGCCTCGTCACCGTAGCCCGGTAGGTCGTACGCCTGCGCTACTGCGGTTTCGATGTCGTGGGTGTGCAGGCCTGCGTGTTCGGCGATGGTGAAGCCGAGTTCGAGTAGGCGGAAGGCGATGGCTCGCAGGGCTGGGGTGGCGTCGGGGTGTCCGGCGTCCTGGTGGTGGTAGAGCCCTTCCGTTTCGGTGTCGATGGCTCTGGTGATGCGCAGTAGCGCGGCCGACAGATCGTGGTGGGCTGGGGGTCGTTGGGCGCGGATCGTCGCGGCCTCGGCCGAGTGGAGGCGGGGGACCTTGACGTCGGGGCAGGTGGCCGCCGCCAGGAGGATGGCCGCTCGTTCGATGTCGCGTTCGTGGACCAGGACCCGCCTGATGGTCTCGACCTGCTGTCGGGTCGGCGGGACGTAGGTTGCGGTGGTCATCGTCGGTCCTTCTCGCGGGAGCCAGGGGTAGCGCGCGGTTCCGGTCACGGCACGGGGTTCGGAGAGTGCGCCAGCATGTGGCGGGCCAGGTCGGCCACGGTCTCGCCGGTGGCCCGCACGGCGCGCGCGTCGTCGGGGGCGGCGTCGGCGAGGTGGGCGAGCGCGCCGATGGTCTGCTGAATACGCCGTCGCAGTGAGTCGCCTTCGGGCAGGGCGAGGGCGGGGTGGCCTGCGGGGCGGCACGTTTCGAGGATGCCTCGCCCCCGGTCGTGCAGATCCTCCAGCGCGCCGCTCGTGCGCTCGCACATCTCCGCGAGCACCCTCTTCCAGGGCCTCCCACTGTGGCGCGGGCAACGCCGCCGGTTCGCGGCAGCACGTCGCCAGCACGACACCGTCGATTTCGGCCGCCCGCGCGTGCAGCTCCGCCGCAAGAGCGGAGAGCCGGTCGGCCAGCGCGCACAACCCCTCGGCGGGCAGCTCCCCACCGTCCTGGCGCTGCATCAACTCCACCACCACCGCGCCCAGATAGCGGTTGAACCGGCCCAACCGCACCAGCAGTTCCCGATCACGTTCGATCATCACCGACTTCCCTCCTGAGCGTGGACCGCAGCCGCTCCCGCGTTGCTCCATTCGGCCTTACCGCGCGGCCAAGTGGCCTGACGGTAGCCGGAGAGAACCGCCTCACGCTGCGCGTTGGATACGCTCGCGACCGATGCGACGGATGCGACAGTTGGACCTGTAATTCCTCGTTGCTTGCCGTGTTTCACGGCACTCACCGGCGACGGTATTGGGGTCGGAGATGGCCGCCCACGCAGCTACGTCGCGATACGTCTCGACACGAGTCGCCTGCTGAGTGCGCCGGGGCGTCTCATCAGGCATCAGTAACAGCACGCTCCGTGACCACGATCTGTCTTCGCAGGGTTGAGTAGCGGCTGCGTTGCGATGTGGTCGCCGAATTGTCCTGTCCACGCACCTCGCTACTAGCATCGCCGGGGTGCCGGATGGTCGGGGCGAGTAAAAGGGGAGCGGCAGACTGTGGCAGTGCGTGGGGCTGACCTGGATGAGCTGGTGAAGGACCTGCGCAGGCAGGTCACCGTGCTCGAAGATGATCTGCGGGCGCGGGCCCAGGAGGTGTCGGAGTTCCACACCCCGCTGCGCGCCGAGTACGACGAGGCGCGCAAGCGGGAACGCACGGCGGCGACGTGGGAGTCGTGGCTCGACCAGCGGGTGACGCAGGTGGCGGCGGCGTGGGTGCTGGGCACGGTGTTCGTGCGGTTCTGTGAGGACAACGGGCTGATCCAGTGGCCGTTCCTCGCGGGGCCGGGGGAGCGGCTGGCGGACGCGGAGGAGCGGCACGAGGCGTACTTCCGCGAGCACCCGCAGGACAACGACCGCGACTGGATTGTCGCGGCCTTCAATCACCTGTCGGAGGCGCACCCGACGGCGGCGGGGCTGTTCGACGCGCGGTTCAACCCGCTGTGGGAGATCACGCCGTCGTTCGAGGCGGCGACGGCGCTGTTGCAGTTCTGGCGGCGGCGCGGCGACGACGGCGAGATCCGCTACGACTTCACCGACCCCGAGTGGGACACGCGCTTCCTCGGCGATTTGTACCAGGATCTCTCCGAGCACGCGCGCAAGACGTACGCGCTGCTGCAGACGCCGGAGTTCGTGGAGGAGTTCATCCTCGACCTCACGCTCGAACCGGCCGTCGAGGAATTCGGCCTGGCAGACCTGCGCACGATCGACCCGGCGTGCGGGTCGGGGCACTTCCTGCTGGGGCTGTTCCGGCGGGTGCTGGCGAAGTGGCGGGAGGCGGAGCCGGGCACGGACGAGTGGGAGCTGATCCAGCGCACGCTCAGCTCGGTGCACGGCTGCGACAAGAACCCGTTCGCCGCGTCCATCGCCCGGTTCCGGATGCTGGTGGCGGTGCTGCGGGAGGCGAACGCGATCCGGCTCGACCAGGCGCCGCGGTTCCCGATCAACATCGCGGTCGGCGACTCCCTCATGCACGGCCGGGGCGCGCCCGGCATCCAGGGCGAGCTGTTCGCGATGGACGAGCCGCACACCTACGCGACCGAGGACATCGACGAGTACATACGCTCCTGCGACCTGCTCGGCAAGGGGTCGTACCACGTGGTGGTGGGCAACCCGCCGTACATCACGGTGAAGGACAAGCAGGAGAACCAGAACTACCGCGACCGCTATGACGCCTGCTCGGGTAAGTACGCACTGTCGGTGCCGTTCGCACAACGACTCTTCCAACTCGCGATCCGCCGCAGTGGTTCCGACCGCGATGCGGGATACGTCGGGCAGATCACCGCGAACTCGTTCATGAAACGCGAGTTCGGGAAGAAACTGATCGAGCAGTTCTTCCGGACGGTGCAGTTAACGCACGTCATCGACACGTCCGGTGCGTACATTCCCGGCCACGGCACGCCCACCGTGATCCTTGTCGGGCGCAATCACGAGTACCGGCAGGACGATCCGGTACGAGCGGTCCTCGGTATCCGGGGTGAGCCGAGCCAGCCCGACGACCCGGCCAAGGGGTTGGTGTGGTCGGCGATCGTGGAGCAGATCACAAGGCCCGGCAGTGAATCCCAGTGGGTTTCCGTCGAAGATGTCGAGCGCGAAGCTTGGATTGAGCACCCGTGGAGCTTGAGTGGTGGGGGTGCCTCAGAACTCTTTGAGGCAATCGATAGTCGCGCCTTATTCAGGCTAAATCACCACATTCGCCGGATTGGGTTCTATGGCGTTATGGGAGCCGACGACGCGATGACAGCCACGGCTCGGGTTTTCTCGCGGGCAGGAGTGGAATTTGATTACCATCGTCCGCTAACTATTGGTGACGAAGTCCGGGACTGGGACGCGAAGCCCGGAGACAATGCCTTTCATCCTTACGATGGTGGACTCGACCTCGTTCCGCTTGAAGCTATTCCTGCTCATCACCGTCGTCTCTGGCCTTATAGGACTGAGTTGGGTAATCGGGCCACGTTCTCGAAAGGAACATATTTCAGCGACGGCCGTCCCTGGTACGAATGGCACCAGCTCCCCAAAGACCCGGACGCCAGCAAGTCAGCAGTTGCTTTTGCGTTCGTGGCTACGCACAACCACTTCGTGTTGGATCGGGGTGGGAAGGTCTTCAAGCAGTCTGCGCCGGTGATTAAGTTGCCGGAGGGGGCTGGTGAGGACGAGCATTTGGAGTTGCTTGGGGTGCTCAACTCGTCCACGGCCTGCTTCTGGCTCAAGCAGGTGTGCCACAACAAGGGCAATGGTGCGGACAGCAAGGGGGCGCGTACGACGGCTGTACCGTGGGAGGACTTCTACGAGTTCACCGGCACCAAGCTTCAGGAGTTCCCCCTGCCTGCCGTACTGCCGTTGGATCTCGGGCGGGCGCTGGATTCGCTGGCTCAGGACCTCGCCGCTCAGGAGCCGTCGGCCGTCGCCGAGGCGGCCACGCCGACTCGCGCGCGGCTTGACGCCGCTCGCGCTGAGCACACGCGGATTCGGGGGCGGATGATCGCGCTTCAGGAGGAACTCGACTGGACCGTCTACCACTCCTACGGTCTGCTCGACGACACCGAGCGTGCCCAGCTCACCGCGTCCGACCTCGACAGCGTGCCGGAAATCCGACTCGGCGAGCGGGCGTTCGAGATCGTGCTCGCCCGCAAGATGGCCGCCGGGGAAACCGAAACGGCGTGGTTCGAGCGGCACGGGTCCACGCCCGTCACCGAGATCCCCGCGCACTGGCCCGACTGGTACCGGCAGCTCGTCCAGGCGCGCATCGACGTCATCGAAAAGCGCCGCGACATCGGCCTCATCGAGCGGCCCGAGTGCAAGCGGCGGTGGGCGTCCGAGACGTGGGAGCGCAAGGAAGCCGACGCGCTGCGCACCTGGCTGCTCGACCGGTGTGAGCGGCGAGACCTCTGGTTCGGGTTGCGCGACGGGTTCTCCCAGCCCCGCACACTCACCGTCAACCAGCTCGCCGACGCCTTCCGCGACGACGCCGGCATGCACGCCGTCGCCTCGCTGTATGCCAGCGACCACCTCGGCAAACCCGACCTGCCGCTCGCGCGCGTACTCGAAACGGTGATCGCCGACCAGCACGTCCCTTACCTCGCCGCCCTGCGCTACAAGGACAGCGGCCTGCGCAAACGCGCCCAGTGGGAAGAGGTGTGGGAGAAGCAGCGCGAAGAGGACCGCACGGGGCAGCGGCTCGACATCCCCGTGCCGCCCAAATACACCTCCGCCGACTTCCGCAAGACCAGTTTCTGGACCCACCGCGGCAAACTCGACGTGCCCAAGGAACGGTTCATCTCCTACCCCGGCGCGTCCCCCGACGCCGACCCCAGCCTGCTGCTCGGCTGGGCCGGATGGGACCACAAGGACCAAGCCCAGGCGCTGGTCAACCTCGTCAACGACCGCACAGCCGACGCCGGGTGGGAGACCGACCGGCTCACCCCGCTCATCGCCGGACTCGCCGAACTGATGCCGTGGGTGCGGCAGTGGCACGGCGACTACGACGACGAATGGGAAGGCGTGCCCGCCGACGAATACCAGGCGTTCCTCGACGAGCAACGCACCACCCACCAGCTCACCGAAGCCGACCTGACCAACTGGCGACCCGCCCCCACCCGCCGGGGCCGTCGCAGCGCAACGAAGGAAACCCAGCAGTGAGCACGAACGAGGTGTACCTGCGCGACGTCCTCGACATCCCCGAATCCGTCCACGCCGGGGACTTCAAGGTCGAACTCACCGGAGGCTTCACCGCCACCGAAGCCCGCGTCGCCGAATACGTCGTCACCGACCAACTCCGGGGCGCCTTCGACAAAGCACTCGGCATCGTGCGCGCCGCCGTGCGAGACGGCAGCTCCCACGCCGCCTACCTGCACGGCTCGTTCGGCTCCGGTAAAAGCCACTTCCTCACCGTGCTGCACGCCGTGCTCAACAACCACCCCGCGGCCAGGGCCAAACCCGGCCTGCAACCCGTCATCGCCGACCACGACGACTGGCTGCGCGGCAAGAAGTTCCTCATGGTGCCCTACCACCTCGTGGGCGCCACCGACCTCGACTCCGCCATCCTCGGCGGCTACGTCAACACCGTCCGCGCCCTGCACCCCGACCAGCCCACCCCGGCCGTGTACCGGGCGGACGCGATGCTCGACGACGCCCGCCGCTACCGCGAAGCCAGAGGCGACGCCGCGTTCGTCGACTGGCTCAGCATCGGCGCCACCACCCCGGTTCCCGCTGGTTCCGGCGTCGACGGCGAGGACGACCTCGATCTCGACCTCGACCTCGACCTCGGCCCGGCCGACGAAGGCGCGGACCTCGGGGACACCGGGTGGACCGGCGAGCAGCTCGACCGCGCGTTCACCGCGCCCGCCGGTGACCCCGTGCGCGACCGGCTCGTGCAGGCCCTGCTGTCCGGGCCCATGTCCTCCTACGTCCGTGGAGCCACCGGCGACGCGGAAGCCTTCCTGCCGCTGGAGAACGGGCTGGCGATCATCACCCGCCACGCCCGCGACCTCGGCTACGACGGGCTGATCCTCTTCCTCGACGAGCTGATCCTGTGGTTGCAGGCCCACATGAGCGACCGCCAGTTCGTCAACAACCAGGTCAGCAAACTCGTCAAACTCATCGAATCCGGCGACGCGAGCCGCGTGCTGCCCATCGTGTCGTTCATCTCCCGGCAGCGTGACCTGTCCAAACTCGTCGGCGAGGACGTCACCGGCGCCGAAGTCAAGGAACTCGAACGGCAGGTCGAATACCTCGCGGGGCGGTTCGACACCGTGTCGCTGGAAGACCGCAACCTGCCCGCCATCATCAAGGAGCGCGTCCTCAAACCCCGGCCCGGCGGCCGGGAGATCCTCGACGCCGCGTTCGCCGGCATCGAGTCGGCCAAACAGGCCGACCGCGACGTGCTGCTCGACTCGGCCGGAGCCACCGGAGCCGACTGGCAGGACTTCCGCGACGTCTACCCGCTCTCGCCCGCCCTGCTCAACGTGCTCGTGGCGCTGTCCGGCGCGCTGCAACGCGAACGCACCGGACTCAAGCTGTTGCAGGAGATGCTGCGCCGCCGCCGCGACGACATGAAGGTCGGCGAACTCATCCCCCTCGGCGACCTGTGGGACGTGCTCGCCGACGGCGCGGGTGAAGCCTTCACCGACCGGCTGCGGCGCGAAGCCGAAGCCGCCCAGCGCTTCTACGCCAAGGCCCGCGCCTGGCTCGTCGACCGCCACGGCGAACACACCCAGCAGTTCCGCGCCACCGACCGGCTCGTCAAAACCCTGATCCTCGCCGCGCTCGCCCCGCAGGTGCCCGCGCTGACCCGGCTCACCGGCGGCAGGCTCGCCGCGCTCAACCACGGGTCGCTGCGCGCCCGCACCGTCTCCGCCGGATCGCTGGCCGTCACCCGGCTGCGCGAGTTGCAGGCCGAGTTCGGCGAGCTGCGCCACGAAGGCGACGAGGACCCCGTGTTCCGGCTGCAACTGTCCGATTTGGATGTCGAGCCGTATCTCGACGCCGTCGGCGAGCGCGACACCGTCGGAGCCCGCCGCCTCTGGCTGCGGCAGCAGCTCTGGAGCGAACTCGGCATCAAGTACACCGACGACTTCGTGTGCGAGAAGGAGATCGTCTGGAAGGGCACCCGGCGCACCGCCGAGTTCGTGTTCGCCAACGTGCGCGACGAACACGAGCTGCCCGACGCGCAGTTCCTGCCCAGCACGCCCGGCCGCATCCGGTTCGTGCTCGACTACCCGTTCGACGACACCGGCGACTACACGCCCCGCCACGACGCCGAACGCATTCACCGGATGCGCAGGAGCGACGTCACCGCCGCCACCGTCATCTGGCTGCCGCACTTCTTCTCCGCGCAGAAGTCCGCCCAGCTCGGCCGCCTGCTGAAGATCAACTACCTGCTGGAGCGCGACCGGCTCGACGACTACGCGGGCAACCGCTCCGCCGACGAACGCGTCAAGATCCGCCACCAGCTCGAAGCCCAGCGCGACACCCTGGAAAGCCAGCTCACCGCCTCGCTGCGCCAGCTCTACGGCATCGCGGGCGGCGACGACACCACCATCGGCGCACCCGTCGGCGAGGACGGGCACGTGATGTCGCTGCACCCCGGCCACCAGCCCCGGCTCGCCGGGGGCGCCGGATTCCAGTACAACGCGCTGGCCCTCGCCGACAGCCTGTTCGACAAGCTGTATCCGAAGCACCCGAACTTCGACCCCAACGGCAACCGCAAGGCCGTCACACCAGGGGAACTGCGCACCGTCCTCGACTGGATCACCAAGGCCATGGAGGACGGCAGCCGCCGCGTGGTGGTCGACCGCAACCACCTCGCCCTCGTGCGCCGCATCGTGCACCCGCTGGAACTCGGCGAGGTCAGCGACGGGCCGCTCAACGTCTCCACCGAATGGCGGCGCCGCATCGAGCAGGCCGCCACCCAGCGTGGCGTCACCGGCGACCTGCGCGTCGAGGACATCCGCACCTGGATCACCGAGGCCGGCTACACCGGGCTCGACAAGCTCGTGGTGAACCTGGTCATCGCCACCTACGCGCTGCTGGCCGACCGCACCTGGACCCTGCACGGCTCCGTGCTGCGGCAACCGCCCGAGTTGGACAAGATCGGGCCCGGCCACGCGCTGCGCGCCCAGCGACTGCCCGAGGCCGCCGAGTTCGCCACCGCCCGCGAACGGGCCGCCGCGCTGTTCGGCGTCGTCGTGCCCGACACGCGGTTCGCCCGCAACATCAACCGGCTCGCCGAGGGCGTGCGCGCCAAGGTCGCCGAACTGGAAACCCCCGTCAACGGCGTGCGGCGGATGCTGGACCGGCACGCCGACGCGCTCGGCCTCGCGGGCAGGCCCGACGCGCGCCGGGCCGTGGCCACCCGCGACGCCGCCGACCTGCTCGCCGCGCTGTCCGCCGCCACGGACGACACCGACCTCGTCAACCGGCTCGCGCAGGCGAGCTACGACACCGCCGACACCGTGCTCGCCACCACCATGACGGCCGCGCCCAAGCTGGCCGACGCGCTGCGCGACGTCGAGTGGTCGCTGGTGGCGTCGGTGCGCGGCTTCGCGGGCCGGGGCGACCTCATCGGCAACCGTGCCGACGCGCTGCTCGACGAACTCACCCACACCGCCGAGGCCGACGAGTTCACCCGCCAGCTCGCACCCGTGCTCACCGAACTCGGCTCCAAGGCCGTGGCACTGGTCAGCGAAGCCGCCCGGCTCGCCGCCGTGGTCAACCCCGGCCCCGCCCCGGAGAAGACGCCGGAACCGGTCCCCGAGAAGACCGGAGAGCGGCCGAGCCCGCCGGACGGGCAGGCCGGTGCCGACACGGTGAGTCTCACCGACAACGGACAACCCGCCGTCAGCAGGCGGGAACCCGCACCGCGCCGGGCACCGCGACGGGTGCGGGCCGGGGCCGCGGAGGGTGAACTCGCCGCGCTGCTCGACGGAGTGCGCGCCGAGATCCGCGACTACGCCCGCGAACACCCCGGGGCGGAGATCGAGGTCGTGTGGCGGACGGTCGGCGGAGAGGACAGCGCGGGATGAGCGCACCGCCCGAGGTCGACCGGCGGATGCTGGAGGCGCTGGTCGAACACTGGCTGCCCGAGGCGAACGGGCGGCGGCTCCTGCTCGTCCACGGCCGCTACGCCGACGGCGGCGATCGGGAGTTCGGCATCCGGACGAAGGAATGCCGCTGCCGCGTCCACGTCGCCGACCGGCACTCCCTGCTGGGGGTGCTGGAGGCCTGGCAGGACCACCAGCGTGAGCACGGCTCCGAGACCGACACAGCCGACACACTGCTGGTCGTGACCACCGGCGTCGAGGACCACCAGTTCGGCTGGGACCTGCTCGCCTACGCCGTGCAGCGGCGGGTGCTGTCGGTGGACCGGGCGCAGATCATCGCCCAGCGGTTCGGCGCACGGGACGTCGACCCGCGCATCCGCCGGGAGCACTGGCTCGTCGACGCCCTGCTGGACGCCGAACCGGTCGAAGGCTGGCCCCGCACCGGCTCGGTGCTCACCCGCGACCGGGCCATTCACGCCCTGATCGGCGTGCGGCTCGGACGCGCCGCGCTCGGCGAGGACGCCGTGGACATCGGCACGCTGCTCGACTTCTCCCTCGATGTCGCGGGCACCACCCGGTTCGCCGCGTTGCCCGCAGCCGAACGCGACGGGCTGACCGACTGGCTCACCCACACCGTCGGCGACGCCGCCGGGCTGCTGCTGCGCCTGGCCGCCGAAGGACGGGCGGCCGACGCCATGCCGCTCGGCATCGTCGGCACCGCCGCCGTCGGGGAGAACGCCTCCCCAGCGGCGGCCCTGGCCTTCGGCGGACTGCTGGGCGGGGTGCGGCCGGAGCAGCTCGGAGCGTTCACCGAGGCGGTGGAGGGGGCGCTGGAACGCTGGGTCAGCGAAGCCGAGTCCGGCGGCAGGAACAGCGCAGGCGCGCGGGAGAAGGTGCTCGCCGTGACCCGCAGGGCGGAGGAGCTGGCCGCCACGGCGGGGCTGACCGCCGAGCTGGCGGGCAACCGGTTCCTGCCCTCGGCGTTCACCACGCGCCTGCACGACCTCGCCACCGCGCTTACCGCCGCCGTTGCCGGGACGGGGGAGTTGACTGCGGTGGAGGACGCCCTCGGTGCGCTCCGCGTCCACCATCTCGCGAGGTTGGCGGGCGAACGGATGCGGGCGGTGGACATGGCCGTGCGACTGGCCCGCTGGCTCGCGCATCCTGCGCCCGAGCTCACCTCAGTGGCCGACGCGATCCGTCGATACAGCACCGAGTGGGCGTGGGCGGACCGCGCGTCGACCACGGTGTGGGCGGGAGACCCCGCCGGTGATCCGGTGCTGGGTCGGGCGTATCACACGGTGTTCCGTGCGGTGCGTAAACGCCGCGCGGCCTTCGACGAGACGTTCGCAGCCCATCTGGTGACCTGGACCAGGTACGCGAGTGTCGACGACACCGGCGGGTGCCTGCTCATCGAACGGGTGCTCGACGAGGTGGTGGTGCCGCTGGCGGGGGAGAAGGCACCGGTGATCGTGGTGCTCGACGGGATGAGCGGGGCCGTCGCGGCCGGTCTCGCCGAGCAACTCACCGAGCGCACGTGGTTCGAGGCTTCTCCGAAGGCCCATCGCATCGCCGCCGTGTCGGCCCTTCCGTCGGTCACCCGGGCCAGCCGCCCCAGTCTGCTCACCGGCACTCTGACCGCAGGGGACCAGACCGTCGAGAAGGACGGCTTCGCCGCCTTCTGGAAGCGGCGCGGCGGTCACCGCTCCGGTCTGTTGTTCCACAAGGCCGACATCGCGGGTGACGCCGGACACCGGCTGTCCGATCAGCTGCTGGAGGCGCTCTCCGACGAGTCCGGCGTGGTCGCCGTGGTACTGAACACCATTGACGCCGCCCTCGACCACGGCAGCGAAGGCGACCGCACCGGCTGGCGGCCCGGCGACATCACCTACCTGCCGGAACTGCTCGACGCCGCCCGCAACTACGGCCGACCCGTCGTGCTCGTCTCCGACCACGGCCACGTACTCGACCGGGCCGACAGCACCAAGACGCCCGTCGACGACGTCGAGTCGGCCCGCTGGCGGGTCGGAGAGCCCGGGAAGGGCGAGATCGCACTGAGCGGGCCTCGGGTGCTCCTCGGTGGCGGCACCGTGGTCGTCCCGTGGCAGGAGGGCATCCGCTACACCAGTCGTAAGGCCGGTTACCACGGTGGTGCGGCCCTGGCAGAGCTGGCGGTACCGGTGCTGGTGTTGCTGCCGTCACTGGACGTTCTGCCCAGCGGCTGGGAGTTGCTGCCCACCGAGCGCGTGGCTCCGACGTGGTGGCAGCGACACGTCGAGGAGCCGATCTCTTCCGAGGCACAGCAGGCACGGGCTGGACAGGCCGCATCGGCCGCCCGCCGCGTCGGGAAGCAACGGCCTGACGAGTTGTCGCTGTTCGCTGTGGACGGCCAGGATGTGCGGGACACCGTCGGCAGTCCCGCTGAGCAGTTGTCGCTGGGTGAGCGGATCGTGGCGGGGGAGGTGTATGCGGGACAGCGTGCCTTCGTGCCCAAAGCCCCCGACCGCAAGGTCGTCGCCGCGGTCGTCGACGCGCTTGTCGAGGCGGGCAACCGCCTACCGCTGAACACGGTGGCCGAACTCGCGGGCCGCAAGGGGCGAGGGCCGACGATCTTCGCCACGATCCTGCAACGGCTGCTCAACGTCGACGGCTACCCCGTACTGTCCGTGGAGGGCGGGCAGTGGCTGACCCTGGACGTGGACACCCTGTGTCTCCAATTCGGACTTGACCGGGACTGAAGCGACACAGTGGCGAAGGAGGCGTGGTGACCAACGCGGTCAGCGAGGCCCGAAAGCATGACGTGATCAACGCGTTGCGCCGGGGCACCGTTCCACAGAGTGGACTGGACCTGCTTGCGGTGGGGCTCGACCGGTTCGCCGCGGCCATGGACGACGACCTCGTTACCGTCGCCCGAGGGGGCGCGGTCTTCCACGCCGTGCGTGGCGAGTACGGGTCCGGCAAGACGTTCTTCGTGCGCTGGCTCGCCGAGCGGGCCAAACGTCGCGGACTGGCCGCCTCCGAGATCCAAATCTCCGAAACCGAAACCCCGCTGCACCGGCTCGAAACCGTCTACCGGCGGCTCACCGAACGGCTGACCACCGCCACCCACCAGCCCAGCGCCCTGCGTGCGGTGGTCGACTCCTGGCTCTACACCCTCGAAGAACACGTACTGGACGCGGGGGAGGTCGCCGAGGACGACCCGACGGCGTTCGCCGCCGCAGTCGACACCCTCGCCGAACAGCGACTCGCCGACGTCGCACGCACGACGCCCGCGTTCGCCGCCGCGCTACGCGGCTACCGGCAGGCACTCGCCGACGGCGACACCGCCACCGCCGAAGCCCTCATCGCCTGGCTGGGTGGACAGAAGTCCGTCGCCGCCGCTGCCCGGCGCACAGCGGGAGTCCGCGGCGATCTCGACCACTTCGGTGCGCTCGGTTTCCTGCAGGGCCTGCTGACCGTGCTCCGCGACTGCGGGCACCCCGGGCTGCTGCTCGTGCTCGACGAAACCGAAACCCTGCAACGGGTCCGCGGCGACGTGCGCGAGAAGGGCCTCAACGCACTGCGCCAGCTCGTCGACGAGATCGACGCGGGCCGTTTCCCGGGGCTGTTCCTCGTGCTCACCGGCACACCCGCGTTCTTCGACGGGCAACAGGGCGTGCAGCGGCTCCCCCCACTGGCGCAACGGCTCGCCACCGACTTCTCCACCGACCCACGCTTCGACTCGCCGCGTGCGGTGCAGCTCCGACTGCCCGGTTTCGATCTCGACCGGCTCAGTGAGCTCGGCCGTGCTGTGCGCGACCTGTACGCGGGAACGGCCCGCAACCCCGAACGGGTACGCGACGTGGCGGACGACGCCTATCTCGCCACGCTCGCGCGGGCACTCACCGGCGAACTCGGCGGCAAGGTCGGTGTGGCCCCCCGACTCTTCCTGCGCAAACTCGTCGCCGACGTGCTCGACCGCGTGGACGAGTTCGCCGACTTCGATCCGCGCCGCGACTACGCGCTCACAGTCATCGACACCGAACTCACCGACGTCGAACGCAACGCCGTCGCCAGCGCCGACGACGTCGACCTGGAACTGCCGTGAGCGAGGCGCTGGACCGCCTGCACCCGGTGGTGGTCCACCACGTGGTCAACACCCTGGGTTGGCGGTCATTGCGGCCCCTTCAGCGGCAGGCCGTCGACCCCGTCATGGACGGGCACGACGCGCTGTTGCTCGCCCCCACGGCGGGCGGAAAGACCGAGGCAGCCTGCTTTCCCGTGCTCTCCGCGATGGAACGCCACGGCTGGACCGGATTGTCGGTGCTGTACGTGTGTCCACTCAAGGCACTGCTCAACAACCTGCTGCCCCGGCTGCGGGACTACGCAGCCTGGCTGGGACGCCGGGTGGAACTCTGGCACGGCGACGTCACGGCCGCCGCGCGACGGCGCATCCTGGCCGACCCACCGGACGTGCTGCTGACCACGCCGGAGTCGGTGGAAGCCATGCTGGTGAGCGCGAACGTCGACCACAAGCGACTGTTCGGAGACCTTCGCTCCATCGTCGTGGACGAGGTGCACGCCTTCGCGGGCGACGACCGGGGCTGGCACCTGCTGGCGGTGCTGGAACGGCTCACGGTGCTGGCTCAGCGTCCCATCCAGCGCATCGGTCTGTCTGCGACGGTCGGCAACCCCCAGGAGCTACTGGGCTGGTTGCAGGGAGCAGGAAACGGTTCCCGGCCCGCGGCCGTCGTTGCCCCTGGTATCGCGGTGAACCCGAGCACGACACCGGACGGGGACATCGAGCTGGACTACGTCGGTTCCGTCGACAACGCCGCCACGGTGATCTCCACGCTGCACCGAGGCGAGAAACGGCTTGTGTTCTGCGACTCGCGCCGGCTCGTCGAACAGCTCGGTGCGGCACTGCGCATGCGTGGTGTCACGACGTTCCTGTCCCACGCCTCGTTGTCGGTCGACGAACGGCGCCGGGCCGAGGCCGCGTTCGCCGAGGCGCGTGACTGCGTCATCGTCTCCACGTCCACGTTGGAGCTCGGCATCGACGTCGGCGACCTCGATCGCGTCATCCAGCTCGATGCCCCCACCACCGTGGCCTCGTTCCTGCAACGGCTGGGCCGTACCGGTCGGCGTCCAGGCAGCGTGCGCAACTGCTTGTTCCTCGCGCTGTCCAAGCAGGCGTTGTTGTGGGCGGCGGCGCTTTTGGAACTGTGGGGCCGAGGCTACGTGGAACCAGTCGAAGCCCCGCCGGAACCGCGACATATCGTCGCCCAACAGATGTTGGCGCTGTGCCTGCAGGAGCACACTGTGGGCAGTCGGTTGTGGACGGAAGCGTGGAACGAGCTCGCGCCGTTCGACGGCAGTGCGGAACCCATAGTGGGACACCTGATCGAGCAGGGCTATCTCGACCGGGACGGCGAACTATTGTTCATCGGCCCGGAAGCAGAACGCCGGTTCGGGCACCGGAACTTCCTGGACATGACGGCCGTGTTCACCGCACCGCCGCAGTTCACCGTGCTGGCCGGGCATCAGGAGATCGGACAGACGGACCCGGCGCTGCTGACAGAGCGGGTGGACGGCCCCCGGGTACTGCTGCTGGGCGGCCGGAGTTGGAAAGTGACGTGGATCGATTGGAAGCGTCGCCGGTGTTTCGTGGAAGAGACCGACCTGCGTGGAAAGGCGCGCTGGCACTCGCCCGGCACGGAGGGACGCGGCTACGCACTCGCACGCTCGGCTCGCGATGTGCTTCTCGGCGCCACCCCGTCGGTGAAGCTGACACAACGCGCGACGCGGACCTTGGCGGCGCTGCGCGAGGAATGGGGGCCGACCGTCGCCCCCGACAGGCTGGTGGTGGCCCGAACCCAGGGGGCGAAGGCGGATGTGCGCTGGTGGACCTGGGCAGGCCGCAAGACCAACGCCACGCTCGCCGCTTCCCTGGGCGCGGTGGTCGACGGGCGGTTCGACGACCTGTCGATCCGGCTGCGGGACGATTGCACTCCCCGAACGTGGCGGACGGCCGCCGCGAGTGTTCCGGACCGGCTGTGCCTCCCGGACGTCGACGAGCGGGCTCTCGCCGGGCTGAAGTTCAGTGTGGCGCTTCCGTCCCCACTGGCCACGGCTACCCTGGCCGCGCGCCTGGCCGATCTCGACGCAGCGGTTCGGGTGCTGGCCGAGCCGGTGCAGTTCACCGTCGTCGAATAGGCGGCCGGGCCCAGCGCTTCCACCTCCAGCCGGAGTCCGGGACTCGCAGTGAGGTGAGGGCGAGTGCGTCGACGTCGCTGCCGCCGCGCCGGACGATGCGGGGTTGTTGTCTCTCCGTGACCGACCCCGGTGCCACAGGCCAGTTGGCGGGTCGCTAATGTCTCCCGCGCCTGTGGGCTCCGAGGTTGACACGCTCGGTAACGTCCATCGGGCGACGTTCACACGGCATGGTGAGCGCCTGCGCTGAACAGTCGAAGAGACATGGTGGGAGGCACCCCGGTGCGCAACCCGGACAGGACGTCGTATCGCTCGTCGGTGCGCACTCTGCGCAGCTCGGCTGCTGTCGCGGCCTTGACGATCGCTGCGCTGGTCGGGGGACAGGGCACGGCGGCCGCGGTGCAGGCGGAGCCGAACGCGATGACCTTCGGTCTGCTGGGGCCGGTCGGCCTCATCGCCGTCGTGATCGGCGTCCTCGGCATGATCGCCGGGGCGCTCCGTCAGCGCAAGAAGAACCGCCTCGCCGCCGCGGAGGTCCAAGCTGCTGCGCCGGCTGAGACGAGCCCTGAGCCTGTGGCCGTTTCGGCCAAAGTCGCCACCGTGGACTGACCTGAAGCGTTAGCCTCCTGCCTGCAGTCTGGAACTCAGGGAGGTGAGCCACCATGCGCGACAACAACTGGACGTTTCGGTGTGACAACAACTGGACCTGATCGAACCTCAGGTCCTGCTTGGTCGGGCTGACCGGTGTGGTGAAGCTTGTGACCACCCAGCCCACGCGACCAAGGCGATCGCGGTCCCGAGTATCGCGGCGATTCCGATCACCCAAGCAGGGGTGAGGAGCTGTGCCGCTAGTCCGGCGATGATGATGCCGAACCCCTGAGCTGCCCTGAGGGCCGCGATCGCCAAGCCAACGGCCTGCCCGCGGCTACTATCCGGGACGATACTGACGTAAGTCGCTTGAACAACCATGTCGTGCGCGCTGAATGCGCCGCTGAGCGCCCACAGTAGAACCAGCACAGCGATGTGGGGTTGAGCTGCGGTGGGCAGCAGTACGAGGCTGGTAGCGACGGCCAGAGGTCCAATCAGCGCAAGCTGACGTTCGGGGCGGACCCGTTTCAGTACCAGCATTCCCAGAACAGTCCCAATGGGATTGGCGGCCAGTAGCCACCCGGAGCCGGTGGTCCCGGCACCTACTTGTTGTGCCATGGGGACTGCCAGGCCCTCTGGGACGACGTAGAAGCCGGCCAGACAGGCGATCAGCAGTAGGACGCGGAGCCTTGGGTTGGTAGCGACGATGCGCCAACCAGCGGTGATGTTGGCCCACCGGCCGCCATCTCCGGTGTTTCCACTCCTCGGTGTCGGTTCGTGTCGACTCGTCCCGTACCTGATGATGACGGCCGAGACTGCGAACGTGGCTGCGTTGATCAGAAGTGCGTCGTGATAACCGAGAGCCGCGACGACGCTGGCTCCAACGCCGAAGCCGAGAACCAGCGCCGTCTGATAGGTCATCGACATGACGCCCACGCCCAGCGCAAGCGCTTCAGGGCGAAGAATATTGGGCATCGCGGCCTGGCGTGCGGCAGAGAACGGCACGGCTACCAACTGCACGCCGACGAGCAAGGCAATCTGTACTCCCAGTGGCATTTGGGGCAACGCCATGGTTGTGACCAGAACGGCACGACAGAGATCAGTCACCACCATGACCGTGCGGCGCGAGTACCGATCAGCGAAGCCGGACAAGAACGCCCCACCGAGGAGATCCGGGACATAGCTGACGGCGTATGTCAGCGCGCTCAACCCTGCCGAGGCAGTGCGGTCGAAGACCAGGACGGTGAGCGCCACGCGCGCCAGCTGGTTCCCCGCAACGGAGAGCACATGTGCCAGCCATAGCCGGCGAAACTCTGTTACAGCGAATAGCTCGCGGTAGGTGACGCTCTGAGTTCTCACAGTGGCACAGTGTGCCTCTGAAGCGTTGTTGGCAGGTGGAGATCGAGAAAAGTGCCCTGCCGAACGAGGAGCTAGCGGGGTTTGGTATCGCCTTCGGCGCAGGACGTGTAGGGGTCTCACCGCGCTGTTTGCTGTCGTGACGCGACCGCGCGGCTTTGCAGGTTCTTGCAATGCCGCGACCCGCTTTCCGCAGGTAGGCGCCCTGCGCTCCGTTGATCTTTGCAAGTTTCTGCAAGATCGTTGACATCGTCGACGCCTTCCGCTCTGATGTCCGGACCACCCGGTGGCCCGTCACAACCACAGAGCACGGAGGTTCGACGATGTTCCAACGTGTCGTCGGTGCGGTCGTTCTGGTGGCCGCGCTGCTCACCGCGCCCCTCGCGGCTCCACCGTCCGCCACCGCCGCTCCGCCCGGCGACCGCGACGTCATCGCCACGTTGTTCCAGTGGAACTGGAACAGTGTCGCCGCGGCCTGTCGCGACCAGCTCGGTCCCGACGGGTACGGCGCCGTGCAGGTGTCGCCGCCCTCGGAGCACGTCGTGCTCGGCGAGCAGGGCTACCCGTGGTGGCAGGACTACCAGCCCGTCTCCTACCGCCTCGACGAGACCCGCCGGGGTACTCGCGCCGAGTTCGCCGCCATGGTCGACACCTGTCACGACGCGGGCGTGCAGGTGTACGTCGACGCGGTCGTCAACCACATGACGGGCCAGGACGAGTGCGGCACCGGCAGTGCGGGCTCCGCGTACTGCCACTACGACTACGCCGAGGCGGGCTACGGCTACGACGACTTCCACCACTGTGGACGCAACGGCGACGACAACATCGTCGACTTCCACGACCGGTGGGAGGTCCAGAACTGCGAGCTCGTCAACCTCGCCGACCTCGACACCGGCTCCGAGTACGTGCGCGACCGCATCGGCGCCTACCTCAACGACCTGCTCTCCCTCGGCGTCGACGGGTTCCGCATCGACGCGGCCAAGCACATGCCCGCCGAGGACGTCGCCGCGCTGGTGAGCAGGCTCGACCGGCCCGCCTACGTCTACCAGGAGGTCCTCCACGGCGACGGCGAGCCGATCACGCCGGAGGAGTACCTGGACAACGGCGACGTCTACGACCAGCGCTACGCCCGCGACCTGGCGAAGGTCTTCAACTCGGAGAAGCTCGCGTACCTGCGTGACTTCGGCACGCCCGTGCCGTCGGAGAACGTGGTGGTCTTCGTCGACAACCACGACAGCCAGCGCGGCGACGAGACCCTGACCTACCGCGACGGCGCACGGTACTCGCTGGCCAACGCCTTCATGCTGGCCTGGCCGGTGGGCACCCCGAAGATCAACAGCAGCTACACCTTCGACGACTACGACGCCGGCCCGCCCAGTGACGCGGCCGGGAACACGACCGACGCGGCCTGCGACTCGGCGGCCTGGCAGTGCGAACACGACTGGCAGCCGATCCGCAACATGGTCGCGTTCCACAACGAGGTGGGCGACGAGCCCGTCGTGCAGTGGTGGGACAACGGCAACGACACCATCGCCTTCGGCCGGGGGGACAAGGGGTACGTCGTCCTCAACGACGAGTCGTCCGCGGTGACCGGCAGGTCGTTCCAGACGGCGCTGCCCGCGGGTACGTACTGCGACGTGCTGCACGGTGACGTCGTCGACGGCGCCTGCACCGGCCCCACCTACACCGTGGACGGTGGTGGCTGGTTCCGCGCGGACGTCGGTGCGCACGACGGCGTCGCCCTGCACGCGGGTGCCCGGGTGGGCTGACCGAACATCGTGTCCGCGCCCTGCGCACGCGTGTCCGCGTCGCAGGGCGCGAACACGCGTGCACAGACTGCGGACACGATGTGGGTCGGATAGCTTCTCGACGTGGGTGACGCCAGGGTCGGGGACGAGATCGACAGGAAGTCCGACGCGAAGGACACGAAGGACGGGGAGAAGCTGCTGCCCCGCCTGCGCCGGAAGTATCCGTGGCTCGACCACCTCGTGAGAGCCAACGACGCCTTCACCGAACGCTACGGCAACCACTACGCGGCCGCGATCACGTACTTCTCCGTCCTGTCGCTGATCCCGCTGCTCATGGTCGGATTCGCCGTCGCGGGCTTCGTGCTCGCGGGCAACGAGACCGCGCTCACCGAACTGCGGGAAGGCATCATCCGGTCGGCCCCGGAAGGCCTCGGAGACCTGTTCGCCTCCATCGTCGGCGCGGCGCTGGAATCCCGGGCCGGTGCGGGACTGATCGGTCTGGCCGTCGCCCTCTACTCGGGCCTCGGCTGGATGACGAACCTGCGCGACGCCCTCACCGCGCAGTGGGGGCAGGAGAAGAAGAAACTGCCGTTCCTCTCCACCCGCCTCAAGGACCTGGTGGCGCTGATCGGCCTGGGTGTGGCACTGGTGGTGTCGTTCGGGCTCACCGCTGTCGGCGGCGGCCTGGGCCGGTTCCTGCTCGGCTTCATGGGGCTGGAGGACCAGGGCTGGGCGCGGTTCCTCCTCCAGGCCGCCACGGTTCTGCTGTCGCTGCTCGCCAACGTGCTGGTGTTCCTCTGGGTGCTCTCGCAGCTGCCGAGGGAGAAGGTCGCCCCGCGCAGCGCCGTGCGGGGCGCGATCATCGCCGCCGTCGGGTTCGAGATCCTCAAGCAGGTCGGTGGCATCTACCTGACCAGCGTCACCAGCTCCCCGGCCGGAGCGTTGTTCGGGCCGATCATCGGTCTGCTGGTGTTCGCCAACCTCGTCGCGCGGTTCCTGCTGTTCGTGACCGCCTGGACGGCCACGGCGACGGAGAACCTCACCCGCACGGTGGAGCCGCCCCCGCCCACCGTGGTGAGGCCGCTGGTCGAGGTGCGTCGCGGCCGAGGCGTCGCGGCGGGCGCGTTCGGCGTCGGTGCGCTCCTGGGCTGGTTGTCCAAGCGGCGTTCGTGACGGTGGGCTGACATATGCTCGCCCTCGGGACGGAGGGGTGAGTGTGAGCACGACGACGACGCCGCGGGTGGCGTTGCCTCGGGAGATCTGGGTCCTGGTGGGGGCCAGTTTCCTCATCGCCATCGGCTACGGGATCGTCGGTCCCGCCCTGCCGAACTACGCGGCGAGCTTCGACGTGGGTGTCACCGCCGCGTCGGTGGTCGTGAGCGCGTTCGCGTTCGTGCGGCTGCTGTTCGCGCCGATGAGCGGGCGGCTGGTGACGCGTTTCGGGGAACGCCCCATCTACCTGTGGGGTGTGTCGATCGTGGCGATCGGCACGCTGCTGTGTGCGGTGGCGACGGACTACTGGCAGCTGCTGTTCTTCCGGGCCGCCAGCGGGGTCGGCTCCACGATGTTCACCGTGTCGGCGATCGGCCTGCTCATCCGGCTCTCGCCGCCGGAGGCGCGCGGGCGGGCGTCGAGCCTGTGGGGGTCGAGCTTCCTGCTGGGCGGCATCGCCGGTCCGGTGGTGGGCGGTGGGCTCGTGACGGTGTCGTTGCGGGCGCCGTTCCTCGTCTACGGCATCGCGCTGGTGCTCACGACGCTGCTGGTGTGGTGGCAGCTGCGGCATTCGTCGCTGGTGGCTCGGCAGCAGGACGACGACGCTCCCGAGCTGACGTTCCGCCAGGCCGTCCGCCATCCCTCGTACCGCGCGGCGCTGGGGTCGAACCTGGCCAACGGCTGGGTCGTGTTCGGTGTGCGGATGTCGCTGCTGCCGTTGTTCGTGACCGCGGTGCTGGCCAAGGACGAGTCGTTCACCGGGATCGCGCTCGCCGTGTTCGCCGCCGTGAACGCGCTCGCCCTGCTGTTCGTCGGCAGGGTCACCGACAAGCGGGGGCGCAAGCTGCCCGCTCTCGTGGGCCTGGCGCTGCTCGCGGTGGGCGTGGTGGGGCTCGGCTTCACCGACGACCCGTGGTTGTTCCTGGCGGCCGTCGCGGTGGCCGGGCTCGGCGCGGGCGCGTTGAACCCCGCCCAGAACGCGGCGGTCGCCGACGTGCTCGGCTCGAAGGCCCGGGGCGGCTCGGTGCTGGCGGGTTTCCAGATGGCTGCCGACGTCGGTGCCGTCGTGGGCCCGCTCGTGGCGGGGGCGATCGCCGAGAAGTGGTCGTACTCGGCGGCGTTCGGGCTGACCGGCGTGGTGGTCGCGCTCGCACTGGTGCTGTGGATCGGCGCCCGTGAGACGTTGCCCGCCGAGAAGGAGACGCGGCCCGCCACGGAGTGAGCCGCCGTCAGTCCGGTCGGCGGAGCACTCCCTTGCGGTGGCCCACCAGCAGGCCCGCGATCACCAGGAGTGTCACCGCCAACGTGACGATCCACCCCGTGGTGCCGAACGGGTCGTCCGCGGTCGGGGTCGGCACGCCTGCGGCCGCCAGGTCGTCCTCCTGCGCGTCGTCGCCGGGCGCCTGGATCGCCGCGCTGGTGACGGTGCCCACGGACGCGCTGCCCGACGAGGCGAGGGTGAACCCGTAGTCGAGCAGTGCCGCGGCCTGTTCGGCCACGCGCACGGGCTCCTGCTCGGCTCGCAGCAACACCACGGCGAGCCGCCTGCCGTCACGTTCGGCGGCGCCGGCGTAGGTGTGGCGCGAGTCGTCGGTGAACCCGGTCTTGCCGCCGAGGAACCCCTCGTACGTCCCCCACAGCGGGTTGTCGTTGTAGATGGGGAAGTCGGGCTCCCCCGGACCACCGGGGAAGCGGGTCTCCTTGGTGCCGACGGCCTCGACGTAGTCGTCCTGTTGCATGGCGTGCCGGAACACGAGACTCATGTCGTAGGCCGAGGTCATCATGCCCGGGCCGTCGAGGCCGGACGGCGTCGCGGCGTGGGTGTCGGAGGCGCCCAGCCACTCGGCGAGCGCGTTCATCTTGTCCACGGCCACGTCGACGCCGCCGAGCGCGGTGGCCAGCGCGTGGGCCACGTCGTTGCCGGAGCGCATGAGCAGCGCGTCGACCAGGTCGTCGACGCGGTACTCGCCGCCCTTCACGATGCCCACGCAGGTGCACTCCTGCTCGGAGTCGGCCTTGGTGGCCACGACGGTGTGGTCGCTGCGGAGTTCCTCCAGGACGACCAGCGCGAGCAGCGTCTTGATGAGCGACGCGGGCCGGTGCCGACCGTGCGGGTCCTTCGCGGCGAGGACGTCACCGGTGTCGAGGTCCTGCACGAGCCACGCGGCCGCCGTGACGTCCTGCGGCGGCTGGGGGCTGTTCGCCGGGACGACGACGCCGCACTCGGCCATCCGCTCGCCGCCGGCGGGGCGCTCGGGCACGGGCAGGGGAGTGGGGGACTCCTCGCCCGGAGGCGGTTCCTCGGAGGTGTCCACCGGGGGCGGTGGCAGGGTGCGGTTCGGGCAGGAGCTGGACGGCTGAGCCGCGAACGCCTCGCTCGGTGGTGTCCCCACGAACGCGGTGAGCATCACGAGGGCGGCCGTGACGAGCACGGTGAGAACTGACCGGATCGACGTGGTCCTGGGCACCCGTGCAGGCTAACGGGTTGTCAAGCGCGCCCTTGGCGATATGCGAATGTCTCGCCGCATCGGTCTTCGGCGTCTTCACCGCTTGATCCGGATGGCGGAGGGTCCCGTGTGCGTGCGGGGGCTTCCCGACACTGCGAACAGCGGGTCACCGCTGGTTCCGAAAGTTTCGAAAGTCCGAGTCGGAGAGTCGCGATTATGGGTGCCACATAGTTCGTGATCTGCGATGTTCGCAGGTAGACGTACTGAACTCCGCTCGCATTGACCGAAAACTTTCGGAAAAATCGATGTTGACCCGTGCTGTGACCGTCGCCATACTCCGAATCTGTCGTCGCCGGGCGCGGTGGTCTCGTCGCGGAGAGTCACAGTCCTGACGGGTGGGTGCCCATGCGACGTCGCCATGTCCTCGACGAAAGGACTCGGAAGATGAGCACGGCACACCAGAGGCGGTTCCGGCCCCGGCGGGCCGGAGCCTGGATCAGGAAGATCGTCGCGGCGACCGCGGTCGGTGCGGTCACCGCGGGTGGGCTCGTCGCCGCGGCAGGGACGGCGAGCGCGCAGACCAGCCTCGGCGACGCCGCCGAGGCACAGGGCCGATACTTCGGTGTCGCGGTCGCGGCTGGCAGGCTCGGCGAACAGGACTACACGGCCACGCTCAACCGGGAGTTCAACAGCATCACCGCCGAGAACTCGTGGAAGTGGGAGAGCCTCCAGCCCTCGCCCGGGTACTTCGACTTCAGCACCGCCGACCGCATCGCCGACCACGCCCTGCAGCAGGGCATGGAGCTGCGCGGACACACCCTGGTCTGGCACTCGCAGCTGCCCGGCTGGGTCGAGAACATCGGGTCCGCCGACCAGCTCCGCGGGGTGATGAACGACCACATCACCACCGTGATGGAGCACTACAAGGGGCAGGTCCGCTCCTGGGACGTGGTGAACGAGGCGTACGAGGACGGCTCCAGCGGGGCGCGCCGGAACTCCGTGTTCCAGCGCGTCATCGGCAACAGCTGGATCGAGGAGGCGTTCCGCACCGCGCGCGAGGTCGATCCCGACGCCACGCTCTGCTACAACGACTACAACACCGACGCCTGGAACACGGCCAAGACGCAGGCCGTCTACAACATGGTGGCCGACTTCGTCAGCCGTGGCGTACCCATCGACTGCGTCGGCTTCCAGGCGCACTTCAACAGCGGCAACCCGGTGCCGGAGAACTACCACCAGACGCTGCAGAACTTCGCCGACCTCGGGGTGGAGGTCCAGATCACCGAGCTGGACATCGCGGGATGGGGTGACTCGCAGGCGGAGCAGTACGCCGGGGTGACGCTGGCCTGCCTGGCCGTCGCCGAGTGCACCGGCATCACGGTCTGGGGTGTGACCGACAAGTACTCCTGGCGTGCGGAGGACACGCCACTGCTGTTCGACGGCGACTACAACCCCAAGCAGGCCTACTACGCCGTGCTCGACACCCTCGGCGGTTCCGGTGGTGGCGGTGGAGGCGACGGCGCCTGCACCGTGACCTACGACGAGACCGACCGGTGGGGCGACCGGTTCAACGGCCGGGTCACCGTCCGCGCGGGTGACGAGCCGATCAGTTCGTGGAGCACCACCGTCACCGTGCACTCGCCGCAGGTCATCTCGGCGACCTGGAACGGCGAACCGAGCTGGGACGCCAGCGGCAACGTCATGACGATGCGGTCGAGCAGCGGCCTGCCCGCGGGCGGGGAGACGAGCTTCGGCTTCACCGTCATGGCCAACGGCAACTGGGCGGCCCCGACGCTGGGCTCCTGCACCGCCTCCTAGTCCCGACCCGGGCCGGAGGGGATCCGGAACAGCGGCTGGGCTCGGTCACGCCGACCGAGCCCAGCCGTGTGCCCGCCCACGGATCGTCCCGGAACAGCGGCGCGCCCGACGTGGTGCTGGGCACCCGTGCGGGCTGACGGGGGCTGTGGAGAGGGATACTTCCGGTATGCGGATGTCTCGCGGTATCTCCCTGTTCCTCACGGCGTTCGGGGTGTGGTCCTGGATCATCTGGATCACGTTCGCCCGCAACCTGTGGAACAGCGACAACGCTTGGAACGCCGACGGCTCGCCGACGGGCTTCTTCTGGGTGCACTTGCTGCTCGCGGTGACCTCGTTTGTGCTGGGCACCATCATCGGTGTGATCGGGTGGCGTGGCCTGCGGGCCGCACGGAACCGATAGGTCGTCCGAGAGGTCTCACCTGCCATGACAGACCAGACGCCACCGACCTGGCAGGTCCCGCCGCCGCCACCGCAGCAGCCGTTCCAGTCGCCCCAGCAGGCGCCGACCGCGCCGAGAGGGTGGGGGAGGGCGCTCGCGGGCGTTCTCGTGGGTCTGCTCCTCGGCGGCGGGGGCGTCGGGCTCACGTGGTTCCTGCTCTCGGACGCCGAGGGCGACGGCGCCGCGGCCGACGCGCAGGAGGCGTGCGCGATCGTGGAGCGCACCCCGACGGTGATGCCCACGGAGGACGATGTCTCCGATATGCACCGGTGGGGTGCGGCCATGTCGTTGGCGATGGCCGCCGCCGAGGCCGACCCGACGTACGAGTCGTTGTCCAAGGCGATCCACAAGCCGCTTCTGATCTTCCAGCAGAAATACGACGTCGAGGACGACCCCGACTACCAGGCCGCGATGACGGCCGCTCGGGACGCGTGCGCGGAGCTCTGACGGAAAACCCGGAAACACGAAGGCCACCCTCCCGCGTTCGGCGGTCGGGTGGCCTTCGTCGTTCGGGCCTCAGGGCCGGGTCACACGCGCTTGAACAGCAGCGCGCGCTTGACCTCCTGGATGGCCTTGGTGATCTGGATTCCTCGCGGGCACGCGTCGGTGCAGTTGAACGTCGTGCGGCAGCGCCACACGCCCTCGGCGTCGTTGAGGATGTCCAGCCGCTCTTCGGCGCCCTCGTCGCGCGAGTCGAAGATGAACCGGTGCGCGTTCACGATCGCCGCCGGGCCGAAGTACGACCCGTCGGCCCAGTACACCGGGCACGACGACGTGCACGCCGCGCACAGGATGCACTTGGTGGTGTCGTCGAACCGCTCGCGGTCGGCGGGCGACTGGACGCGCTCACGCGTCGGCTCGTTGCCGTAGGCGATGAGGTACGGCTTCACCGCGCGGTACGCCTCGAAGAAGGGCTCCATGTCGACGTAGAGGTCCTTCATCGTCGGCAGGCCCTTGATCGGGGCGATGGTGATCACCGTAGGTTTGCCCGCTGTGTCCTTCTTGCCGAGCAGGTCCTTCACCAGCACCTTGCACGCGAGGCGGTTGACGCCGTTGATCTGCATGGCGTCCGACCCGCAGATGCCGTGCGCGCAGGAGCGCCGGAACGCCAGCGTGCCGTCCACGTAGTTCTTGATGTTGAACAGGAGGTTCAGCACGCGGTCGGTCGGCAGCGCCGGCACGTCGTAGGACTCCCAGTGCGGCTCGGAGTCCACCTCGGGGTTGAACCGGAGGAGCTTCACCGTGACGGTGACCGAACCCTCCGGTGCGGGAATCTGCGAGGTGTCGTGGACGCCCTCGGAAACCGTGGCAGTCATATCAGTACTTCCGCTCCATCGGTTCGTACCGGGTGAAGGTCACCGGCTTGTAGTCCAGGCGGATGTCGGCGGTGAACCCGGTGAGCCCGAGCGGAGCGTCCGGGTCCTCCTTCTCCGGCAACAGCTTGTACGACATCGAGTGCCGCATGAAGTTGACGTCGTCGCGGTCCGGGTAGTCCTCGCGCGCGTGTCCACCGCGGGACTCCTTGCGGGCCAGGGCGGCGTTCACCAGGATCTCGGCGAGGTCCAGCAGGAACCCGAGTTCGATGGCCTCCAGCAGGTCGGTGTTGTACCGCTTGCCCTTGTCCATCACCGAGATGCGTCCGTAGCGCTGCTTGAGCGCCTGCACGTCGGTCAGCGCCTGCTTCAGCGTGTCCTCGGTGCGGTACACGGCGGCGTTGGCGTCCATCGTGGCCTGCAGCTCGGTGCGGATGTCGGCCACGCGCTCGCCGCCGGTGGCGGTGCGCAGGTGGTCGACCATGCCCTTGACGAGCTTCGCGGGGGCTTCGGGGAGCTCCACGTGGTCGCGGCCGTTCGCGTACTCGGCGGCGGCGATGCCGGCCCGGCGCCCGAACACGTTGATGTCGAGCAGCGAGTTCGTGCCGAGGCGGTTGGCGCCGTGCACGGACACGCACGCCACCTCGCCCGCCGCGTAGAGGCCGGGCACGATGTTGTCGTTGTCGCGCAGCGCCTCACCGTGCACGTTGGTGGGGATGCCGCCCATCGCGTAGTGCGCGGTGGGGTACACCGGCACCGGCTCCTTCACTGGGTCCACGCCCAGGTAGGTGCGGGCGAACTCGGTGATGTCGGGCAGCTTGGTCTCCAGCACCTCCTCGCCGAGGTGGGTGCAGTCGAGGTACACGTAGTCCTTGTTCGGACCCGCGCCCCGGCCCTCCAGCACCTCCAGCACCATCGACCGGGCGACGATGTCGCGCGGCGCGAGGTCCTTGATGGTGGGGGCGTAGCGCTCCATGAACCGCTCGCCGTCGGCGTTGCGGAGGATCGCGCCCTCACCACGCGCACCCTCGGTGAGGAGGATGCCGAGGCCGGCGAGGCCGGTCGGGTGGAACTGGTAGAACTCCATGTCCTCCAGCGGCAGGCCCTTGCGGGCGTAGATGCCCATGCCGTCGCCGGTGAGTGTGTGCGCGTTCGACGTGGTCTTGAAGACCTTGCCGAACCCGCCCGTGGCGAAAATGATCGACTTCGCCTGGAAGACGTGGATCTCGCCGGTGGCCAGCTCGTAGGCGATGGCGCCGGAGGCCACCGGGCCGTCCGCGGTCTCGGTGAGCGCGATGTCGAGGACGTAGAACTCGTTGAAGAATTCGATGCCGTGCTTGACGCAGTTCTGGTACAGCGTCTGCAGGATCATGTGGCCCGTGCGGTCGGCCGCGTAGCAGGCGCGACGCACCGCCGCCTTGCCGTGCTCGCGGGTGTGACCGCCGAACCGCCGCTGGTCGATCTTGCCGTCCGGCGTGCGGTTGAAGGGCAGGCCCATCTTCTCCAGGTCGAGGACCGCGTCGATGGCCTCCTTGGCCATGATCTCGGCCGCGTCCTGGTCGGTGAGGTAGTCACCACCCTTGACGGTGTCGAAGGTGTGCCACTCCCAGTTGTCCTCTTCGACGTTGGCCAGGGCCGCGCACATGCCGCCCTGAGCGGCGCCGGTGTGGGAACGCGTCGGGTACAGCTTCGTGAGCACCGCGGTGCGGGCACGCTGACCGGCCTCGATCGCCGCGCGCATACCCGCGCCACCCGCCCCGACGATGACCACGTCGTACTTGTGGAACTGCATGTCTCGTCGCTTTCGTGTGGTGGGGTCAGTCGGCCGGAATGTTCGGATCGAAGGTGAAGACCACCAGGGTGCCGAGCAGCACGATCACCACCACGGACACGTACAGCACCATCTTCAGCCAGAAGCGGGTGCTGTCCCTGCGGGCGTAGTCGTCGATGATCGTGCGAAGGCCGTTGCCGCCGTGGATCATGGCCAACCACAGCATCGCCAGGTCCCAGAACTGCCAGAACGGCGAGGACCAGCGGCCCGCGACGAAGGCGAAGTTGATCCGGTGAACGCCGCCGTCGAGGATGTTCATGATGAACAGGTGGCCGAGCACCAGCACGACGAGCAGCAGGCCGGAGATGCGCATGAACAGCCAGCTGTAGAGCTCGAAGTTGCTGCGCCGGGCCGCGGGCCTGCGGGGGGAGCGCGGCTTGTCGAGGTTGAGTGTCTCAGCCATCAGTTGCCGCCTCCGAGGAGTTCACTCACGGTGCGTTCGAGCATGAAGTACGTGCCGGGGATCATCACCAGCACCCAGACGCCGAGGATCGACCAGAGCATGACGCGCTGGTACTTCGCACCCTTGGACCAGAAGTCGACCAGGATGACCCTGATGCCGTTCAGCGCGTGGTAGAGGACCGCACCGACGAGGCCGACCTCCATGAGGTTGACGAGCGGGGTCTTGTAGGTCTCGATGATCGCGTCGTAGGCGTTCGGCGAAACCCGGACGAGCGCGGTGTCGAGTACGTGGACGAACAGGAAGAAGAACGTGAGCACGCCGGTGATGCGGTGCAGCACCCAGGACCACATGCCCGGGTCGCCGCGGTAGAACGTACCGCTCCGACGTGAGGCGCCTGCCCGATCACTCGCAGCCGCCTGGGCGGCGGTGCTCGCAGTGGTGGACATCGGTGTACGGCCTCCAACGTCACTGATGGACTGTGCCCGGCGACCTGCGACTTTCCCAAGTCCCAACCCGCGCGGGCGGGGTTATCCCTGGATGCTAGACCCGGCCTTGACACGGGGCCCCACCTCGGGGTTGGCCGCTGTGATGGACCAGACACGGATTTGACGTGCAGCCGTGTCCTAGGTCTCTTTGCGCCCTCGTTGCGCCGCGAGCGGTACCGATTCAGTTTCGGCTTTTCAATTACTCGGCGTGTTGACGTGGTAGCCCATCCGGATGGATCGTGAACATTTGGATTACGCCGAACGGCCACTGTGTGACGTCGCT
Organism: Saccharomonospora azurea NA-128; assembly: GCF_000231055.2. Taxonomy (GTDB): domain Bacteria; phylum Actinomycetota; class Actinomycetes; order Mycobacteriales; family Pseudonocardiaceae; genus Saccharomonospora; species Saccharomonospora azurea. The sequence goes on from NZ_CM001466.1 coordinate 3,548,913, forward strand.
TTCCGCAGACGGTACCGTTCGCCAATCGCCCGGCCGCTCCGCGCCGGGTGCTTCCTTGAGGTGCGTTCCGCTGGGAAAACAGCGGGAAGGGAGACACACCGTGCGTCGAAAGCGTGGTGCAGCGCTGGCGGCTATCGCCATGTCCGGCGTGTTGGCGTTGACGGCCTGTGCCAAGGACTCCGGCGACAACAGCGCCGCGGGTGACGGCGGAGAGTCGAGCGGCGAGTGCGTGACGGCGGCGGCGCCGCCCCGGGCCGAGGCCAGCAGCAAGGAACGGGAGGCTCCGGCGGACGTCGACGCGAGCGACCTGAAGGTCGCGCTCGCGTTCGACGTGGGCGGCCGGGGCGACGCCTCGTTCAACGACGCGGCGGCCGCCGGGGTCGACAAGGCGGTCGAGGACATGGGCGTGGGCGACACGACCGAGAGCACCGCCGCCGGCACCGAGTCCGAGGACGCCAAGCAGCAGCGGCTGACGCAGATGGCGAAGGAGGGCTACGACCCGATCATCGCCGTCGGCTTCGCCTACGCCGACGCGCTGAAGGCCGTCGCGCCGAAGTTCCCGGACACCCACTTCGCGATCGTCGACGACGACTCCGTGGACGAGAAGAACGTGACGCCGCTCGTGTTCGCCGAGGAGCAGGGCTCGTTCCTGGCCGGTGTGGCGGCCGTCTACAAGAGCGACAACTGCCACGTCGGGTTCGTCGGCGGTGTGGACACCCCGCTGATCCAGAAGTTCGAGGCGGGCTTCGTGCAGGGCGCGAAGGCGGCCTCGGACAACGTCACGGTCGAGGTCGACTACCTGACCCCCGCGGGCGACATCTCCGGCTTCAACGACCCCGGCAAGGGCAACGTCGTGGCCAAGTCGCAGATCGACAAGGGCGCCGACGTGCTGTACCACGCGGCCGGTGCGTCCGGTAAGGGCGTGTTCGAGGCGGCCAAGGCCGGTGACGCGCTGGCGATCGGGGTCGACTCCGACCAGTACGAGCAGAAGACCGTTTCCGACGTCAAGGACGTCATCATGACGTCGATGCTCAAGCGCGTGGACGTGGCGGTGTACGACTACATCCGCGCGGTGGCCGAGGACGACCTGAGCTCCCTGCCCGAGCGTTTCGACCTGTCGGTGGACGGCGTGGCGTACTCGACCTCCGGTGGCCAGGTCGACGACATCGCCGACGTCCTCGACGGCTACAAGGCGCAGATCGTGGCCGGCGAGATCGAGGTCTCGCCCACTCCGTAACCGACCACTCTCGAACTGCCGTGCGGCGCCGGGGCCGGTGGGAGGCGATCCCTCCCGTCGGCCCTCGCGTCGTCGGATGGCAGGCTGTCGCCGGTCCGGAGGCGGGCCCTCGACAGCCGTGGGGAGCTTTCACGACATGACCGAATCCCGACCAGCGGTCGAACTGAAGGGGATCACCAAACGGTTCCCCGGCGTGGTGGCCAACTCGGACGTGCACCTGACCGTGCGTGCCGGCGAGGTCCACGCGGTGTGTGGTGAGAACGGTGCCGGCAAGTCCACCCTGATGAAGATCCTCTACGGCATGCAACAGCCGGACGAGGGCACCATCGCCGTCAACGGCGAGGTCGTGCGACTGCGCAACCCGCAGGACGCCATCAAGGCGGGCATCGGCATGGTGCACCAGCACTTCATGCTCGCCGACAACCTGACCGTCAAGGAGAACGTGCTCCTCGGGGCCGAGGGCCTGCACGGCATCGGCAAGGCCGCGACCCAGCGGATGGCCGAGCTCGCCGAGCGCACGGGCCTGCGCGTGAACCTCCACAGTTTGATGGAGAACCTCGGTGTCGCGGACCGCCAGCGCGTGGAGATCGTCAAGGTCCTCTACCGCGGCGCGCGCATCGTGATCCTCGACGAGCCCACCGCGGTGCTCGTGCCGCAGGAGGTCGACGCGCTGTTCGACACCGTGCGCACGATGCGCGAGCAGGGCTACACCTTCATCTTCATCTCCCACAAGCTCGACGAGGTCCGCAAGATCGCCGACAGTGCCACGGTGATCCGCAGGGGCACCACCGTCGGCACCGTGGACCCGCGCACGGTGAGCTCGCGTGAGCTCGCCGAGATGATGGTCGGCTCGCAGTTGCCGAGCCCGCAGACCCGCGAGTCCACCGTCACCGACCAGGTCGTGCTGCGGGTGGAGAACCTGCGGCTCAACGCCGAGGACTCCGAGCGCGCCGTGCTCGACGACGTGTCGTTGACCGTGCGGGCCGGTGAGGTGCTCGGCATCGCCGGTGTGGAGGGCAACGGCCAGACGGAGCTGGTCGAGACCATCATGGGCATGCGCAAGGCGTCCGGAGGGCGGATCGAGCTCCTCGACGCCGAGGGCCGCACGCGCGACATCACCAAGCTCGGCACGCTGGCGCGCCGGGAGGCGGGCATCGGCTACGTCGCCGAGGACCGTCATCGTCACGGCCTGCTGCTGAACCGTCCGTTGTGGGCGAACCGCATCCTCGGCTACCAGACGCGCAGGCCGGTGTCGAGCGGTCGCATCGTCGACTGCGGTGCGGCGCGTGAGGACACCCGCCGCATCGTCGACGAGTACGACGTCCGCACGCCGGGTGTCGAGGTCGCCGCGGGGGCGCTGTCCGGCGGCAACCAGCAGAAGCTCATCGTCGGCAGGGAGCTGTCCGGCGACCCCGTGTTGTTGATCGCCTCCCACCCGACCCGTGGTGTCGACGTCGGGGCGCAGGCCCTGATCTGGGACCGCATCAGGACCGCCCGGCGCGACGGCCTCGCGGTGCTGCTCATCTCCGCCGACCTCGACGAGCTGATCGGGTTGTCGGACACCATCCGCGTCATGTTGCGCGGCAGGTTGGTCAGTGAGGCCGATCCCGCCACCGTCACGCCCGCCGAACTGGGTTCGGCGATGACCGGTGCCGGTGAGAGCCACTCCCTTCCCGAGGACGTCGCATGATCTCCTGGCGTACCGCCCTGCTCCCTCCCGTCATGGCGATCGTGTTCGCCATGACGTTGTCGTCCGTCGCGCTGGTGATCTCCGGTGCGAACCCGTTCGAAGCGTTCTCCACGATGGGAGCGCAGCTCTTCCAGGGCACGACCGCAGTCGACACCGTGAACCTGGCGGTCGTCTACTACTTCGCCGGTCTGGCCGTCGCCATCGGGTTCCAGATGAACCTGTTCAACATCGGTGTCGAGGGCCAGTACCGGTTCGCGGCCGTGATCGCCGCGATCGTGGGTGCGGCGATGGAACTGCCGCCGGTGCTGCACGTGCTGGTGATCCTCGCCGTGGCGATGCTCTCCGGTGCCGCGTACGCGCTGCTGCCCGCGATCCTGAAGGTCACGCGGGGCGTGTCCGAAGTGATCACGACGATCATGCTGAACTCGATCGTCTTCGGCATCGTGGCCTACCTGATCAGTGCCGACCAGTTCGGTGTGCCGCGGGGCAACAACATCAGCACCGCCGAGATCCCGGAGACCGGGTGGATCCCGGGCATTCCGATGGGCGCGGCGGGCACGCTGTTCGGCTCGGTGGTCATCGCCCTCGCACTGGGCGGCGGCTACTGGTTCCTGCTGAACCGCACGCGGTTCGGGTTCGAGCTGCAGGCCAGCGGTGAGTCGCCCACGGCCGCGACGGCGGGCGGGGTGAGCGCCAAGCGGATGACGATGATCGCGATGCTGCTCTCCGGCGCGGTCGCCGGGCTCATCGCGATGCCCGAACTGCTGGGCCGCGACCACGTGTACGCCATGACCGCGACCCAGGGCTACGGCTTCACCGGTATCGCGGTGGCCCTGCTCGGCCGCAACCACCCCGTCGGCGTCGCGTTCGGTGCGCTGCTGTGGGCGTTCCTCGACAAGTCGGCCGTGTCGCTGGAGACCATCGGGGTGCCGCGGGAGATCGCCACGATCATCCAGGGCACCATCGTGCTCTCGGTCGTGGTCGCCTACGAAATCGTCAAACGAGCGGAACTCGCCGCCGAGCAGCGCCGGGTGGGTCGCCAGACCCGCAACGGCATGCCCGCGAGCGTCAGCCAGGGAGGTGCGGTGTGAGCACCACGGTCGAGACCGGGCCCCCGATCGAGGGAGACGCCCCGAAACAGGCCCCGCGCGAGCGGCGGCCGATGCCGGGGTGGCTGCGCGGTGCGCTGTGGGCCGTGGCGGCCATCGCGGTGCTGTCCACGACGTCGTACCTCACGGGCATCGACACCCTGACCTCCAGCAACACGTCTCAGACGGCGTTGCGGCTCGCGCTGCCCATCCTGTTCGCCGCGCTCGGCGGACTGTGGGCGGAGCGTTCGGGGGTCATCAACATCGGCCTCGAGGGCATGATGATCCTCGGCACGTGGGGCGCGGCCTGGGGCGCGTACTACGGCGGCGTGTGGGCCGGGCTGCTCGCGGCGATCGTCTTCGGCGCGCTCGGCGGGCTGCTGCACGCCGTGGCCACGGTGACGTTCGGCGTGAACCACATCGTGTCCGGTGTGGCCATCAACCTCCTCGGGCTCGGGGTGGCGAAGTACCTCGCCGACCTCGTGTTCGAGCCGCTGTCGGGCAACCCGAGGCAGTCGCCGCCGGTGCCGAAGTTCGACACCTACTCCGCCACGTTCCTCTCCGAATGGCTCGCGGACCTGGAAGCCGCTCAACGGGTCGGCGTCTCCGACGCCGCGGGCCTGCTGCGCGGGCTCGTCACCCACGTGTCGCCGCTGGCGATGCTGGGCCTGCTGCTGGTGCCGATCAGCTACTTCGTGCTGTGGCGGACGCGGTTCGGGTTGCGGTTGCGCTCGTGCGGTGAGAACCCGGTGGCGGCCGAGTCGCTCGGGGTCAACGTCTACGGGCACAAGTACGCGGCGCTGCTCGTGTCGGGTGGCCTCGCCGGGATGGGTGGCGCGTCGCTCGTGCTGCTGTCCGGAGGTGCGGACTACCTGGAGAACCAGACCAACGGCCGCGGTTACATCGGTCTGGCCGCCATGATCTTCGGTAACTGGCGGCCCGGTGGGCTCCTGGGCGGTGCGGCGCTGTTCGGCTACTCCGACGGCCTCCAGCTGTCGGCGGGCGGGGAGGCCGTTCTGGCGCTCTGCTACGGCGCCGTGCTCCTGCTGGTGGTGCTCACGGTGGTGCAGATCGTGCGCCGGCGCTGGTTCGCCGCCGGGCTCTCGGCGCTCGGTGCCGCGGCGCTGTACTACGTGTACTGGGCCAACGACGAGCTGCCGCGCGAGCTGATCCCGTACACGCCGCACTTCGTGACGATCATCGTGTTGGCGGTGGCCGCACAGAAGCTGCGACCGCCGAAGGCGATCGGCAAGCGCTACCGCCGAGGGGAGGACGACTGATGTCCGAGGCCGGGATCGACTGGGAACGGCTGCGTGCGGAGGCCACGTCGGCGGCGCAGAAGGCGTACGCGCCGTACTCGCGACTGCGGGTCGGCGCGGCCGCGCTGACCGACGACGGTCGCATCGTCACGGGATGCAACGTGGAGAACGCCTCCTACGGTGTCGGCCTGTGCGCCGAGTGCACCATGACCGGGCAGCTGCGGCTGTCCGGCGGTGGCCGGTTCGTGGCGGTGGCGTGCCGCTCCGGAGAGGGCGAGCTGCTGATGCCGTGCGGTCGGTGCCGTCAGCTGCTCTACGAGTTCGGCGGTACCGAGTGCCTCGTCGACACACCCGCGGGGGTGCAGCCGATGACGGCGGTGCTGCCGCAGGCGTTCGGACCGGAGGACCTGCCGTCATGACCGTGGAGCCGTTCGCGGCGGTGGACGTCATCCGCGCCAAGCGGGACGGTGGCCGGCTGACCGACGCGCAGATCGACTGGGTGCTCGACGCCTACACGCGCGGCGTGGTCGGCGACGAGCAGATGGCGGCGCTCGCGATGGCCGTCTTCCTGCGCGGCATGGACGCCCACGAGACGGCGCGCTGGACCGGTGCGATGATCGACTCGGGCGAGCGGCTGACACTCGCGTGCTCCCGTCCCACCGTGGACAAGCACTCGACGGGCGGCGTCGGCGACAAGATCACGTTGCCGCTGGCTCCGCTCGTCGCGGCGTGCGGTGCCGCGGTGCCGCAGCTGTCGGGACGCGGACTCGGGCACACGGGCGGCACGCTCGACAAGCTGGAGGCCGTCCCCGGCTGGCGGGCCGAGCTGTCGACCGACGAGATCGCCCGGCAGCTGGAGGACGTCGGCGCGGTGGTGTGCGCCGCGACGCCGACGCTGGCGCCCGCCGACCGCAAGCTCTACGCGCTGCGCGACGTCACCGCCACCGTCGAGGCCGTGCCGTTGATCGCCAGCTCGATCATGAGCAAGAAGATCGCGGAGGGCGCGGGCAGGCTGGTACTCGACGTCAAGGTCGGGTCCGGCGCCTTCATGAAGACCCGCGAGCAGGCCCGCGCGCTCGCCGCGAGCCTGGTGGAGATCGGCGCGGCCCACGACGTGGCCACCACCGCCCTGCTCACCGACATGGGAACGCCGCTGGGCGCGGCGGTCGGCAACGCGGTCGAGGTGGCCGAAGCGGTCGAGGTGCTGCAGGGCGGTGGTCCTGCCGACGTCGTGGAGCTCACGCTCGCCCTGGCGCGCGAGATGCTCGCCCTCGCCGGGCTCGGCGACGTCGATCCGGAACGCGTGCTGGCGTCCGGACAGGCGTACGAGACGTGGTGTCGCATGATCCGCGCCCAGGGCGGAGACCCCGACGCTCCGTTGCCGCGCCCTCGGCACGTGCACGTCGTCGAAGCGGCCGAGTCGGGTGTGGTGGCCTCGCTGGACGCCTACCGCGTCGGCGTGGCGGCGTGGCGACTCGGTGCGGGCAGGGCACGCAAGAGCGACCCCGTCCAGCCTGCGGCCGGGGTCCGCTGCCTCGCGAAGCCGGGTGAGCGCGTCGACCGCGGTCAGCCGCTGTTCGAACTCCACACCGACACACCGGAGGCCGTCGCGGCCGCTCAGCCGCTGCTCGACGCGGCTCTCGTGCTCAAGGACGTCGCGGAGTCGGGCGGGTCCGGACACGACGCCGGACACGACACCGGAAACGACACCGGAAACGACACTGAAAACGACAACGCCCCCGCGGCCGTCGAGGCGCGCGAGGGCGTCGTACTGGAACGCTGGGAGAGCGGCCGGTCCTGACCGGCCGCCCCACCCGCTCAGTCCTCGGCGTCGGCGTCGGCCTTCGCCTTCGTGTCGGCTCCCTTGGTGTTCCTGCCGTTGCGGCGGCGCGGCTGCCGCGGCGTGGGAGGCGCGGTGATGGCGGGCTGCGGCGCGGGGCCACCCCCGAGCATGAGCTCCGCGAACGTGGCCATGGCCTCGTCCAGCTGGCCGCCGATGCGGCGCTCGGACTCCTCGTTGCTCTTGCGCACCACCGACGTGAAGTAGTCGTTGTCGGGCTGCTGCGACAGCGTGCCCTCGACCTCCGACAGCCCGGACTTGATCGAGCCGTCCAACTCGCCCAGGCGGGTCGCCACGTTCTCCTCGACCTTGTCGATCCTGCCGGCCAGGGAGTCGAGGCGGTTGCCGAGCTGCTCCAGGCGCTCGCCCAACGTGTCGAACCGCGCGGTCGGGTCGAGCATCTCGGTGGCGTCGCTCACCGCCGAGCGCAGCGACTCGGACGTGCTGGACAGGCGCTCCTTGGCGTCGGTGTCGAGGCGGTCGACCCGCTCCTTGAGACCCGTCTCCAGGGTGTCGAGCCGCTCGCGCACCGGGCCCTGCACCGCCGTGGGCACGTTGTCGATCTTGATGTCCTGCTTGTCGAGGTGGTTGCCCAGGTCGTCGAGCCTGCGGTGGATGTTCGAGAGCTTGTCCTCGAGTCCATCCATCCGGCCCGCGACACCCTCGAACCGGGCCGCGACACCGTCGAGGCGGCCGTCGAGCTGCGCGAAGGGCTTCGCGAGCTTGTCGACGACGGCTTCCACGGCACGTGCCAGATCGGCCAGCGCGTTGTCCTGGGCCTCGAGGCGGGTCATGGCCTCGTCGAGCCGCTCGGCGAGCACGCCGACCTCGGTACGGTCGGGCAGCTCGGAGAGCCGCTTGCGAACGGCACCGAGGGAATCCACGGGCGCGAGCCTGGCGTAGATGTCGTCGAGCGCGTCGAAGATCTGCTGCTGCTCGCTCTCTCGGACCTCGGCCGCGCGCACCAACATGTTGCGCATCCGGTCGAAGGACGGGGCTGCGAGGTGATTGTCAGTCGTCACTGCGGTGTCCTTCATCGGCGGGGAAGATGGGACGTCCATCGCAGCCTAGCGACCGACTAACTCCGGAGGGTATTCCCCCCGGCCCCGGACCGCGTGACGTGGGACTCCGACGATTGGATAACGACGGGGTCACCATCCAACGTTCGAGTACAGCCTGAGACTTGGCCACACGATCGGGTCGGGTCGCCGTGACCGTGCGGGTGTCACCCGGGCGCGTCGTCCCGCCGCAGGTACCGTCATCGCATGTCGACGCGAACCGTTCCGACTCCGCACGAACTCCGCAGCGCGCCGAAGGTGCTGCTCCACGACCACCTCGACGGCGGCCTGAGACCGGCCACCGTCGTCGAACTCGCCGCCGAGACGGGCTACAAGGGCCTGCCCACCACCGACGTCGACGAGTTGAGCCGCTGGTTCCGCCACGCGGCCGACTCGGGCTCGTTGGAGAAGTATCTCGAAACGTTCGCCCACACCTGCGGGGTCATGCAGACCGAGGAGGCGCTGTCGCGGGTCGCCGCGGAGTGCGTGGAGGACCTCGCCGACGACGGCGTGGTGTACGCCGAGGTGCGTTACGCGCCCGAGTTGTTCGTCGAGCGTGGCCTGTCGTTGGAGGCCGTGGTGGAAGCCGTGCAGGACGGCTTCGAGCGCGGAACCAAGGCCGCCGCCGAACGCGGCAAGCAGATCCGCGTGGGCCAGCTGCTGTGCGCCATGCGGCAGCACGCGCGGGCCCTGGAGATCGCCGACCTGATGGTGCGCTACCGCGACCGCGGGGTCGTCGGCTTCGACATCGCGGGCCCGGAGAAGGGCTACCCGCCCACCCGCAACCTCGACGCGTTCGAGTTCCTGCGCGAGAACAACGCGCACTTCACCATCCACGCCGGTGAGGCGTTCGGGTTGGCCTCGATCTGGGAGGCCATCCAGATCTGCGGCGCCGAACGGCTCGGCCACGGTGTCCGTATCGCCGACGACATCACCACGGCCGACGACGGCAGCGTGTCGCTCGGCAGGCTCGCCGCCTACGTGCGCGACCGCCGCATCCCGCTGGAGCTGTGCCCGTCGTCGAACGTCCAGACGGGCGCGGCCCGGTCGATCGCCGAGCACCCGATCGGACTGCTCGCGAAGCTGAGGTTCCGGGTCACGGTCAACACCGACAACCGGCTGATGAGCGACTGCTCGGTCTCGTCGGAGTTCGCGGAGCTCGTGGACGCGTTCGGCTTCGACTGGTCGGACGTGCAGTGGTGCACGATCAACGCGATGAAGTCGGCGTTCATCGGTTTCGACGAGCGGCTCGACATCATCGACAACGTGATCAAGCCCTGGTACGCCGAACGCGTGTGATCGTCGCGGCCTGAGACGGCACGGGCGGCGTCCCGACGGCTCGGCGAGCCTGGGACGCCGCCCGCGGCGTCAGTGGAGGTCGGTCGGCCTCAGTTGAGGTGCAGCCGGTTCTCGAAGGCGTCGACCAGGGTGCGCCACGCCTGCTGCTCCTCGTCGAACGGCGGGCTCGGGGTGAGCCTCGTCGGGTCGGGCCGCAGCACGAAGGACACCAGCCAGCCCAGACGCTCCGAGGTGGCCAGCGCCTTCGCCACCTCGTCGTCACCGGCCCAGTCGGAGGCGTCCCGCAGCAGCTCCACGGCGAGCTCCAGCTGCGTGGGGTCGATCGCGTCGACGCCGTCGGCGATGTCCTCGTCGAGCCCGGCCAGGACGTAGGTGTTGTCCGGGTCGACGTCGACGTCCAGCTCACCCGCGGTGGCCGCCGCCAGCACCTCGTCCCATGTGGAGACCTCGGCGATGTCGGTGTGGGCGAGGTTCCCGCCGTCGGCCAGCGCCCTCGCGAGCGCGCGTTCCGACGGGTACACCTCGATGATGCCGTCGGAGCCGAGGAACACCGGCTCGTCGTCGAGATAGCAGCGCAGCGTGTAGTAGTCGCGCGACGACAGCTGGATCTTGATCGGGTCGATGCCGACCTCGGCCCAGAAGCCAGCGGGTTCGTCGTCGTCGTAATCCTCGTCGGATTCCGCGTCGGACTCCTCGTCCGAATCCGAGGAGTCACGGTCGACCGGGTCGATGTCGTCGAGGTCGCTGTCGGTGTCCACTCCGGCCTCGGCCTCGGCCGACTCCTCGTGGAACGCCGCGAGCTCCTCGGCGGTGGCGTCCAGCGTCGCCGAGTCGACGTCGGGCACGGTGACGAGGTCGTCGATGGCGTCGAGGACCACGTCCCACTTCTCCGACACCGTCTTCGACAGCTCGTTCCACAGCCGCGCGCCCTCACGACCGCTGAAGGGCAGCTGGCCCTGGTCGAGCAGGGAGAACGCGTCGGAGCTGTCGAGGACCTCGTGCACCTCGTCCAGCTCGCACACGTCGGCGAGCGCGCGCACGATGTTGACGATCTCGGCGAGCTCCGCCAGTGTCCAGGAGTCGGGCTCCTCGGCGACGAGCTCGGGCACGCCCACGAGGTCGAAGCAGTGGTCGTCGTCCGGGATGAGTTCCGGCACGTTCAGCGCCGGCACGGCCTCCCACGCGGGGTGGTCGCTGAGGTCGTGCTCCCGGGCCGTGCGTACGTACGCGGCGAGGTGCGCGGCGTCGGGGAACGCGTAGAGGTCATCCTCGTCGCCGAGGAACGCCTCCCACTCCTCGCCGTCCTCGCGCCATCGTGGCGCCCACAGGGTCACCAGATCGCCTTGTGGCAGCCCGAGTTCGATCGGGATGATATCCTGTGCCATTCCGCCCTCCGGAAACACCTGTGCACGAGCCGGCTCTCGGCGTTCGAAACCGGACGTGTTAGCCGAAGCCTACGGGTTCCGGCTTCGCGCCGCGATCACCCCTCACGGGATCGGCACATCAGTGACACGATCTAAGGCACGATGACTGACTTTCTCACAAACCGCCTTCCGGGCGACACCGATCCTGACGCGCTCTTTGACGCCTTCGCCACGTGGGCGGAGGACCGCGGTCTCGAGTTGTACCCGGCGCAGGAGGAGGCGCTCATCGAGCTCGTGTCGGGGGCGAACGTGATCCTCTCGACGCCGACGGGCTCGGGGAAGAGCCTCGTGGCGGTGGGCGCCCACTTCGCCGCGCTGGCCGACGGCAGGCGCAGCTTCTACACCGCGCCGATCAAGGCGCTGGTGTCGGAGAAGTTCTTCTCTCTCGTCGAGATCTTCGGCGCGGACAACGTCGGGATGATGACCGGCGACTCCAACGTCAATCCCGACGCCCCGATCATCTGCTGCACCGCGGAGATCCTGGCGAACCTCGCGTTGCGCCTGGGCCCGGACACCGGCGTCGAGGAGATCGGTCAGGTCGTCGCCGACGAGTTCCACTTCTACTCCGAGCCCGACCGGGGCTGGGCGTGGCAGGTGCCGCTGCTGGAGCTGCCGAACGCGCAGTTCCTCCTCATGTCCGCGACGCTCGGTGACGTGACCTTCTTCGAGAAGGACCTCACCCGGCGCACCGGCCGGTCCACGGCCGTGGTGACCTCGGCGCAGCGCCCGGTGCCGCTGACGTTCCGGTACGCGATGACGCCGATCCACGAGACCGTGTCGGAGCTCGTGCACTCGAACCAGGCGCCCGTGTACATCGTGCACTTCTCCCAGGCCGCCGCCGTGGAGCGGGCGCAGGCGCTGATGAGCATCAACGTGTGCTCGCGCGCGGAGAAGGACGCCATCGCCGAGGCCCTCGGCGACTTCCGGTTCTCGGCCGGGTTCGGTCGCACCCTGTCGCGGCTGGTGCGCCACGGGATCGGCGTCCACCACGCCGGAATGCTGCCCAAGTACCGGCGGCTCGTCGAACAGCTCGCGCAGGCCGGGCTGCTGAAACTGATCTGCGGCACCGACACGCTCGGCGTGGGCATCAACGTGCCCATCCGCACCGTGGTGTTGTCGGCGTTGACGAAGTTCGACGGCACGCGGCAGCGCCACCTCAAGGCACGCGAGTTCCACCAGATCGCGGGCCGGGCGGGCCGCGCGGGCTACGACACCGACGGCTACGTGGTGGTGCAGGCGCCCGACCACGTCATCGAGAACGCCAAGGCGCTGGAGAAGGCGGGCGACGACCCGAAGAAGAAGCGCAAGATCGTGCGCAAGAAGGCGCCCGAGGGGTTCGTCAACTGGACCGACAGCACGTTCGACCGGCTCGTGGCCGCCGAACCCGAGCCGCTCACGTCGAGCTTCAAGGTCAGCCACTCCATGCTGCTCAACGTCATCTCGCGGCCGGGCGACGCGTTCGCCCACATGCGGCGGCTGCTGGAGGACAACCACGAGGACCGGCCCGCGCAGCGCAAGCACATCCTGAGGGCCATCGCGATCTACCGCGCGCTGCTCGCGGCGGGCGTGGTGGAGGAGCTCGACGAGCCCGACGAGGAGGGCCGCCGGGTCCGCCTCACCGTGGACCTGCAACTCGACTTCGCGCTGAACCAGCCGTTGTCCCCGTTGGCGCTGGCCTCGATCGAGCTGCTCGACCCGGAGTCGCCGTCGTACGCGCTCGACGTGGTGTCGATCGTCGAGGCCACTGTGGACGATCCGAAGCAGGTGTTGGCGCAGCAGCAGTTCAAGGCCCGCAACGAGGCGATCGCGGCCATGAAGGCCGAGGGCATCGAGTACGAGCAGCGGATGGAGCTGCTGGAGGACGTCACCTACCCGAAGCCGCTGGAGGACCTGCTGGAGGCGGCGTACTCGCGGTACCGGGAAGGCCAGCCGTGGGTCGCCGACTACCGACTCTCGCCGAAGTCGGTCGTGCGCGACATGTACGAGCGCGCGATGAACTTCGTCGAGTACATCGGCTACTACGGGCTCGCGCGCTCGGAGGGCGTGCTGCTGCGCTATCTCGCCGACACCTACGACGCGCTGCGCCGGACCGTGCCGGACGACGCGAAGACCGAGCCGCTGCAGGATCTGATCGAGTGGCTCGGCGAGCTGGTGCGGCAGGTCGACTCCAGCCTGCTCGACGAGTGGGAGGCCCTGCGCCACCCCGACGAGGTCGAGCTCGACGACTCCGGCAGGCCCGCGCAAACCGGGGGGCCGCCGCCGGTCACCCGCAACGAACGCGCCTTCCGGGTGCTCGTCCGCAACGAGATGTTCCGCCGGGTGCAGCTCGCCGCCCGCGAGGACTACGAGGCCCTGGGCGAACTCGACGCCGAGTCCGGTTGGGACGCCGAGGCGTGGGAGGACGCGCTGGCCGACTACTTCGACACCTACGACGAGATCCGCACCGGACCCGACGCGCGGGGCCCGGCGTTGTTGCTCATCGAGCAGGAGCCGGATCTCTGGCGGGTCCGGCAGATCCTCGACGACCCCGACGGCAACCACGACTGGAGCATCACCGCCGAGGTCGATCTCGCCGCCTCGGACGAGGCGGGCCAAGCCGTGATCCGGCTGGTGGACGTCGGCGAGACCTGAGCCGTCCGCCGGCGTGTCCGCCGTTCCCGTACGCGTGTCCGCGCTCTACGCACGCGTGTTCGCACTTCGGGGACACCGGCGGTCCGGCGCAAGAGCGTTCCCTACCGCCGTCCGTCCGTCGGCCGAGCGGCCGATCTCGGCGCGATCACCCGGCCATGCGGCTGATCTGCCGTCCCCAGCGGTCACGGCACCCTTCTTCCCATTCGCTGACTACCGAGGGGAGTGAACCGCGTGCGCTGGGGATGGTGCTGTTCCGACGGCGTGTCCGCGCTTCTCGCACGCGTGTCCGCGTCTCCCGCGCGCATGTCGGCGTTTCCCGTACGGCGGCGCCGTTGTCTCGCGCCGACCGTGCAGCGCTCCACCGTCCACCGGACAACGGCCGGTGAGGAGCGAGTCATCCATCACTGAGGGGAGTTCATTAGTGCATTCCAGACTCAGGCGCACCGGAGGTGCCGCCATGACGGCGCTGGGGGTGGTGACCGTCATGGTGGCGGGTGCTGCCGTCTCGGCGGTGCCCGCGCACGCGGAATCCGCACCGGCAGCGGCCACGTCGGCCACCCGCGGGGCCACGGTCGTCACGCTGGTGACCGGCGACCGCGTGATCCTCCGTGGGCCCGGTGGGACCGATGCCGAGTTCGTACCCGCCGAGGGCCGCGAGAAGGTGGGGTATCGCCAGTACATCGAGCACGATGCGGTGTTCGTCGTTCCGAACGATGCCGCGGCGTTGATCGCGGACGGCACGCTCGACAAGCGACTGTTCGACGTCACCGCGTTGGTCGACGCGGGCTATCACGACGGCGCGCGCGACGACGTGCCCGTGCTCGTGTCGTACCGCGAAGGGCAGGCGGCCGCGGCGGGAATCCAGTCGCGGACGACGGCGGACGGTGCCGCGGAACAGACCCGCTCCCTGGCCGCCATCGGCGGTGCCGCGCTGGAGGCGGTGAAGGCTGAGGCGAGCACGTTCTGGGACAACGTTCGCCCGATGCTGAAGCCAGGCGCGGAGATCGAGCGGTTGTGGCTCGACGCGCCAGTGAAGGCGACGCTGGCCGAGAGCGTGCCGCAGATCGGGGCACCCGAGGCGTGGGACAGCGGTCACACCGGCAAGGGGGTCCGCGTCGCTGTGCTCGACACCGGCATCGACGCCGACCACCCGGACCTCAAGGACGCGGTGGTGGAGGCGAAGGACTTCACCGGCAGTGGCAGCCCCGACGACGGCCAGGGCCACGGCACGCACGTGGCCGGGATCATCACCGGTGACGGCGCTGTGAGCGACGGCAAGTACCAGGGTGTCGCGCCGGACGCCGAGCTCGTGGTGGGCAAGGTGCTCGACGACGGCGGTGGCGGCCAGGAGTCGTGGATCCTCGCCGGGATGGAGTGGGCCGCGGAAAACGCGTCGGTGGTGAACATGAGCCTGGGCGGTAACGCCACGGACGGCACCGACCCGATGTCGCAGGCGCTGAACCGTCTCACCGAGGAGACCGGGACGTTGTTCGTGGTCGCCGCAGGAAACTCGGGCGCCGACGAGTCCGTGTCCACTCCGGGCACGGCCGACGCCGCGTTGACGGTGGGTGCGGTGGCCAAGGACGACCAGCTTGCTCCGTTCTCCAGCCGTGGCCCTCGGGTCGGCGACGGGGCGATCAAGCCGGACGTCACGGCACCGGGCGTGGACATCGCCGCCGCCCAGGCCGACGGCACGCAGTTGGGGGAGCCGGCGGGCGACGGGTACGTCACGGCGTCCGGCACGTCGATGGCCTCGCCGCATGTCGCCGGTGCTGCGGCGTTGTTGGCGCAGCAGCACACCGACTGGGACGCCGACGAGCTGAAGGCCGCCCTGATGGGCAGTGCCCAGGCCCACGACGAGCTCACCGTGTTCGAGCAGGGTGCGGGCCGCATCGACGTGCCCGCTGCTCTCGGGCAGTCGGTGCTCGCCTCGCCCGCGAGCCTAAGCCTGGGCGTCGTGGAATGGCCGCACACCGACGACAAGCCGGTGCAGGAGACCGTCACCTACACGAACGTCTCGGACGAGCCGGTCACACTGGATCTGGCGGGCGAGCTGTCCGGCCCCGAAGGCCCCGCGCCGGAGGGCATGATCACCGTCGAGCCCGCGCAGCTGACGGTGCCCGCCGGAGGCAAGGCCGAGGCGACGGTCACCGTCGACACCCGCGTCGGCGGGGCTGACGGCACCTACAGCGGCACGGTGACCGCCGCCATCGGCGACACCACGGTCCGCACCCCGGTCGGCATCGAGAAAGAACTCGAGAGCTACGACGTCGATCTCACGGTGCTCGACCGCGACGGGAACGTCGCGAAGAATCTCTACGTCTTCATGGTGCGCCACAACGCCAAATGGTCCATCGGGGACAACTACGAATCCGGTGAGATCTCGCTGAGGCTGCCGAAGGACGACTACTTCCTCGAAATTTCCATCGACGACGACTACACCGTCCCCGGTTCCACGATGTTCCTGGAGCCGGCCGTCACCGTGGACGGCGACCGGACCCTCGTGCTGGACGCGCGGGACGCCAAGCCGGTGGAGGTCGCGGTGGACGAACCGGAGGCCGAAATCGGCCTGGTGGAGATCCGCGCTCTCATGGAGACGAACGGGTACCCCGAAGTCGGCGTCATCACCGGCGACAGCAACCTGGACGGCATGTACATCCGGCCGTCCGAGACGGCGGCGGAGACGTTCGAGTTCACGCTGGAGACCGAACACGCCCGACCGGACGGCGAGGGCAGCTACGTCGGCAGCCCGTACGCCTACCACCTGCGTCAGTCGGAACCACGCGGGGTGCCGGACGATCTGACGCACGAGTTCTCGACCGACGAGCTGGCGAAGGTCACCAACGTCCACAGTGACGCCGGAGCCGGCGCCCACGGTGAGCGAGAACTGGTGTCGGGGCCGTTGCCCTTCAGCGTCACCGACTACTACACGCCGGACACTGCGTGGACAGCGCGCTTGTGGCTGAGCCAGACGCCCGACGACTATGCGGGCTCCGCGGGCTACCTGTCGCACATGGAGGTGTTCAAGCGGGGCGACAACGGTGAGCGTCGATGGAACACGCCTGTGTTCGGCCCGGCGTTCCCGTCCGTCGAGGGCGCCATGTGGGCGGTCCGGCACGAGAACGATCTGATGCTGGACCTGCCGTTGCACAGCGACGCCCATCCCGGCAGCGCCGGCTACTTCCCGACGGACGGGGTCACCGAGCTGTACCGCGACGGTGAGCTCGTCGCCGACACCGACTACGCGGGTTTCGGGTACTTCACGGTTCCCGCGGAGCCGGGCGAGTACCGCCTGGTGACGGAGGCCGGCGACACGGGCGTGACGCCGTTGTCGCGCACCGTCCGGGGTGAGTGGACGTTCCGGTCGGAGCATGTGGAGACCATGACGGACGTGCCGTTGCTCGCGGTGCGGTTCGCACCGGAGCTCGGTGACGACGACGTCGCGAAGCCCGGGGAGAAGGTGCGCATTCCCGTCACGGTGGACCGTAACGGTCTGGCCGAGGGACCCGAGGTGGAGTCGCTGCGCGTCGAGGTGTCGTTCGACGGCGGGACGTCGTGGCGGTCCGTGCCGCACAAGAACGGCGCCGTCACGGTGAAGGCGCCGAAGAGCGCGGAGGACGTGTCGTTGCGCGCGGAGGCGAAGGACGCCGACGGCAACACCGTGAAGCAGACCATCATCGGTGCCTACCTGGTCCGCTGACGAACGTGGGGCGCGGAACCGCCGTCTCCCGGCGTGTCCGCGCCCCACGCACGCGTGTCCGCACTTCCCGCACGCGTGTCCGCACTTCCCGTACGGCGTCAGACCCCCATGGGATGCCACACGGTCTTCGGCTCCAGGTACGCGCGCAGGCGTCCGAGCCCGGGGCGGGAGGTCCAGTCCGGTTCGCCCTCGGGCACCTCGAGCACGCGCTTCACGGTCCCCGCCGCTTCCCGGGCGATCTCGACCCGGCCCGCCGAATCAGCGCCGGTGGGGTCGACGGCGTTGACGTCGGCGTGCGACGCGAGCCACGTCCCCAGTTCCGCCGCCCGCCCGGTCAGCATGTTCACCACGCCACCCGGCACGTCCGACGTCGCCAGCACCTCCGACAGCGTGATGGCGGGCAACGGCCGTTCCGCGCTGCTCACGACCACGGCGCTGCAGCCGGTGGCGAGCACGGGCGCCACGACACTCACCAGTCCGAGCAGCGACGACGTCTGCGGGGCCAGCACGCCCACGACGCCCGTCGGCTCGGGCACGGTGAAGGAGAAGTACGGTCCGGCGACCGGATTGGCCGCGCCGAACACGCTCGCGACCTTGTCGGTCCACCCGGCGTACCACACCCACCGGTCCACTGCGGCGTCCACAACGGACTCCGCCTTGCGCTGCGACAGACCCTCGCTCGCGGCCACCTCGGCGACGAACTGGTCGCGTCGGCCTTCCATCACCTCGGCCACGCGGTACAGCACCTGTCCGCGGTTGTACGCGGTCGCCCCCGACCAGCCGCCGAACGCCTTGCGCGCGGCCACCACGGCGTCGCGGAGGTCCTTGCGCGAGGCGTGGGAGGCGTTGGCGAGGAACCGGCCCTTGGCGTCGGTCACGGGGTAGGTCCGCCCCGACTCCGAGCGCGGGAACTTGCCGCCGATGAACAGCTTGTAGGTCTTCGCCACCTCAACCCTGGACATGCAGGTACGCCTCCAGACCCGTCCGGCCGCCCTCGCGCCCGAATCCTGATTCCTTGTAGCCACCGAACGGTGCGGCGGGATCGAACCGGTTGAACGTGTTGGCCCACACCACGCCCGCGCGCAGCCGGTCGGCCATCCACAGGATGCGGGAGCCCTTCTCCGTCCACACTCCCGCGGAGAGCCCGTAGGGCGTGTTGTTCGCCTTGGCGACGGCCTCGTCCGGCGTGCGGAACGTCAGCACCGACAGCACCGGGCCGAAGATCTCCTCGCGCGCGATGCGCATGGACTGTTCGACGCCGGAGAACACCGTGGGCGCGAAGAACCAGCCCTTATCCGGCACCGGGCACGAGCTGGTCCACCGCTGCGCGCCGTCCTGCTCGCCCGAGGCGACCAGCTCCTTGATCTTCGCGAGCTGTTCGGGCGAGTTGATGGCGCCGATGTCGGTGTTCTTGTCGAGCGGGTCGCCGAGCCGCAACGTCGACACCCGCGCGCGGAGCTTGTCGAGGAGCTCGTCGGCGATCGACTCCTGCACCAGCAGGCGCGAGCCCGCGCAGCACACGTGGCCCTGGTTGAAGAAGATGCCGTTGACGATCCCCTCGACGGCCTGGTCGAGCGGGGCGTCGTCGAAGACGACGTTGGCGGCCTTCCCACCGAGTTCGAGGGTGAGGCGCTTGCGCGTGCCCGCGAGCGTGCGCTGGATGTGCTTGCCGACCTCGGTGGAGCCGGTGAACGCGACCTTGTCGACGTCCGGGTGCTCCACCACGGCGGCGCCGATGTCGCCGGCACCGGGCACGATGTTCACCACGCCCGGCGGGAGATCGGCCTGCTGGCAGATCTCGGCGAACACGAGCGCCGTCAGCGGGGTGGTCTCGGCGGGCTTGAGCACCACCGTGTTGCCGGTGGCCAGCGCGGGCGCGACCTTCCACGCGAGCATCAGCAGCGGGAAGTTCCAGGGGATGACCTGGCCGGCCACGCCGAGCGGGCGCGGGTCGGGACCGAATCCGGCGTAGTCGAGCTTGTCGGCCCACCCGGCGTGGTAGAAGAAGTGCGCGGCGGCCGTGGGCACGTCGCTGTCGCGCGACTCCTTGATGGGCTTGCCGTTGTCCAGCGTCTCCAGCACGGCGAGTTCCCGCGCGCGCTCCTGGATGAGGCGGGCGAGGCGGAAGACGTACTTCGCCCGCTCGGTGCCCGGCATCGGGCCCCACACCCGCTCGTAGGCCTTCCTCGCGGCCTTCACCGCCGTGTCCACATCGGACGCGCTGGCGGTGCCGACCTCGGCGAGGACCTCCTCCGTGGCGGGGTTGACGGTCTTGCTGGGGTCACCGGAACCGTCGACGAACTCGCCGCCGATGAACGGCCGGTACTTCGGCTTCAGGTTCGCGATGTCGCGCGACTCGGGCGCGGGCGCGTATTCCCACTGGCTCACGATCAGTCCAATGCGAGGTAGTCGGGGCCGCTGTAGTGGCCGGAAATCTGGGTGCGCCGCTGCAGGAGCAGGTCGTTGAGCAGGCTGGAGGCACCGAAGCGGAACAGCGACGGCGTGAGCCACTCCTCGCCGGCGACCTCGCGCACGGCGACGAGGTACCGCACGGCGTCCTTGGTGGTGCGGATCCCGCCCGCGGGCTTCACACCGCGCAGCTCGCCCGTGGCGGTGTACCAGTCGCGTACCGCCTGCAGCATCACGTGGGTCACCGGCAACGTCGCGGCGGGCGACACCTTGCCGGTGGAGGTCTTGATGAAGTCGCCACCGGCGAGCAGGGCGAGCCACGACGCCCGGCGGACGTTGTCGTAGGTCGCGAGTTCACCGGTTTCGAGGATGACCTTCAGGTGCGCGTCGCCGCAGGCCTGTTTGACGGCCTGGATCTCCTCGAACACCTGGCCGTAGCGGCCGGAGAGGAAGGCGCCGCGGTCGATCACCATGTCGACCTCGGAGGCGCCGGCCGACACCGCGAGCGCCACGTCCGCGAGTTTCACGTCGCGGCTCGACCGTCCCGACGGGAACGCGGTCGCCACACTCGCGACGGCGATGTCGGCACCGGCGAGCGCCTCGACGGCGGTGGCGGCGAGATCGGGATAGACGCACACGGCGGCCACGTGCGGTGTGTCCGGGAAGTCGGGGTCGGGTCGCCGTGCCTTCGCGGCCAGCGAGCGGACTTTGCCAGGGGTGTCGGCACCCTCCAACGTGGTCAGATCGACCATCGAGATCGCGGTGTCGATCGCCCACAGCTTGGAGGCCTTCTTGATGCTGCGGGTGGCCAGGCTCGCGGCACGCTGTTCGACGCCGACCTGGTCCACCCCGGGCAAGCCGTGCAGGAACCGGCGCAGACTGCGTTCGTCGCGGACGGCGTCGGTGAGCTCGGCCGGCAGGGTAGCTGTTGCCATGGCCGAAAGCGTAGCCCGATCGACGTGAGCGACCAGGGCCGATCGGCTACTCGATCTCCTTGATCTTGTCGCGGGGAACGCGCTTGACCTCGACACCGCCCCAGAAGGCCAGTCCCGTGACCTTCACGACCGGAGCTCCGGGCGGAGCCGTCGGCGACGCGCCCTTCTTGTTCTTCGTCTCGAAGGCGCCCATGATGCCCACGCCCGTGACCTCGACGGTGATGTCGTCCGGGACGATCACCTCGATGCCGCCCATGATCGCCACAGCGGTGATCGTGGAGTACGCCTCCGCGAAACGGGCGTGCCGCAGGTCGATCTGGATCCCGCCCCAGAAGGCGAAGCTGTTGTGCTGGCGGGGCAGCACCCACACGCCCTTGCGGTCGGCGCCCGCCATCACCGCGATGGACGTCGTCGAGCCCGGAGTGCCTCCGATGAGCCGCGAGGGCGAGGACGACGGCGTGGTCGACACCGCAGCCGACGGATCCGCCAGTGCCGGCAGCGCCGTGTCGTCCGCGGGGAGGTCGGCCATCACGGGTTCGAGCTCGCCGAGCGTCTTGGCCGCGTACACCTGGTCGAGCCGTTCCTCGAGCTCGTTGAGCGTGATCCGCCCCTCGCCCATGGCCCTGTGCAGGACCTGGGCGACCCGTTCCCGGTCGGCATCCGATGCCCGAAGTTGTTTCGGGTCACGACGAGAGGGCTGTTCGCTCACGCCTCTTACCTTAACGCCGGGGGAGCCGACGTCATGATCTCCGTCACCGAACGGTGCGGGTCAGAGCCGGGGAGGGTCGTCGTGCGCGCCGCGCAGCACGCAGAACTCGTTGCCCTCGGGGTCGGCGAGCACGGCCCATCCGGTGCCGTCGGGGCGACGTCGGTCGTCCACGAGCGTGGCCCCGATCCCGAGCAGGCGCTGCACCTCCTCGTCGCGCGGTACGTCCGGGCGGAGGCAGAAGTGCAGCCGGTTCTTCACCGTCTTCGGCTCGGGAACCTGAATGAAGAGGATGTTCCGGTCGCCGAGCTCGATGAGCGTCTCGGGGTCACCGGGCTGGTCCTCGGCCGACAAAGGGACGTCGAGTACCCGGCTCCACCACCGACCCAGCTCGTAGGCGTCGGCACAGTCCACCACGATGTTCTCGATGCTGCTTCCCATCTCGGGGACCGTGCCCGAAGCGGAGCTGCACCACAATCGGTTTTCCCGCGCATCGGAGCGGCCCGTGTCCGCCGTTAGAGTGGCGGACATGGACGTACTCGTCGTCGAACACCCGCTGGCCAAGGCGCGGCTGTCCACCATGCGTGACGCCCGCACCGACAGCGCGGCGTTCCGCGCAGCGTTGCAGGAGCTCACGGTCATGCTGACCTACGAGGCCATGCGCGACGCGCCGTTGACGACGGATCGCATCCACACGCCCGTGGCCAGGACCGATGCCTACCGGCTGGCCAAGCCGCCCCTGCTCGTCCCCGTGCTGCGTGCCGGGCTGGGCATGGCGGACCAGGCGCACAGGCTCATCCCGGACGCGCAGATGGGCTTCGTGGGTCTCGCTCGCGACGAGACGACGCTCGAGCCCACGCCGTACCTGGAGTCACTGCCCGAATCGCTCGCGGGCCGACCCGTGGTCGTGCTCGACCCGATGCTGGCCACCGGCGGATCGATGGAGTACACGATCAGGCTGCTCACCGACCGCGGCGCCACCGACGTGACCGCCATCTGTGCGCTCGCCGCACCGGAGGGCGTCGAGCGCCTGCGGCAGTCGGGGCTGCCGGTACGAGTGGTCACCGCGAGCGTCGACGAACGACTCAACGACTCCGGCTTCATCGTGCCCGGCCTCGGTGACGCCGGCGACCGTCTCTACGGAGCGGTCTGACCCGTCGGCTCCCGGGCCGACCGTGCCGGTGGTGCGTCCGCACCGCCGCGTCCGTGAACCGATGGGAACTCTCGACGCTTCCGTCGGTGTGCCCGCAGTCGGGCACTGTCCTCTCAACGACGCAGACCGCCCCTCGGCGCATCGCGTCCCCTGGTACCCGAACCGCGCTCGAGCCCGGTGCTGACGACGTCCACGAGCACCGTGCTCCAAGCGCTCGGAGGCCCCGCTGCGGCCGGTCGGCCCCCGAACGAGCGAAGCACGGCCCTTGACCTGCGAAGATCGAGTTAAGGGACCCCCCTGTTTCGGGGGGTTTTGGGGTTGTGTAATCTTCTTTTCGTCGCCGGGGAGACCGGCCGGGCCGGAAGGGCCGGGCGGGGTACTCGGTGGGGGATGGCGAACCAAGCTCCCGCGGTTGTGGTAGAGTGGGCCTCCCTGGTTGGGCGAGTTTCTTCATCATCTGGTTTTGGTGGTGGGGTTGGTTGCGCCCGACGGTGGAAACATACATGGTGTGTTGTTTGAGAACTCAACAGTGTGCTAGTGATTGTCAAGCTAGTAGTGCTCTTTTTGAGCCCCTTTTTGTGGGTTTCTTTGAGATGACATTTGAGTCGTCGGATTGAATTCATTGTTGGAGAGTTTGATCCTGGCTCAGGACGAACGCTGGCGGCGTGCTTAACACATGCAAGTCGAACGCTGAAGCCCAGCTTGCTGGGTGGATGAGTGGCGAACGGGTGAGTAACACGTGGGTAATCTGCCCTGTACTCTGGGATAAGCCTGGGAAACTGGGTCTAATACCGGATAGGACACACTGCCGCATGGTGGTGTGTGGAAAGCTCCGGCGGTAC